>NZ_JAMPNV010000016.1:0-59989 GCF_028479565.1 Providencia sp. PROV202
GTTTGGGGTACTTGAATACCTGTATTTAAAGGCTACTATGTAAAACCTGCCACCCGAAAATCATTATTCCAGAAACAATAAATCTTAAAATTCCCTCTATTTCAGATCAAAAAAGTCTAAGCCATTTTAGCTATCACGCTGTAATAAAAAGTCTGGATATCATCGAGTTATCAGTTTGATAGACTCTCAATATTCCTATAACACCGACTATCGCTTGAAATTATTTCAACTTGCTTTGAAACGCTCGACAAGTAGAGTTACATTGGTTAGATTGTTTAGCATTCTAGAAGTCTAAACGTATAAAGTATATTTAAGGGGATGAACCATGCCAATTCGCCTGCCTGATGAGCTACCAGCAGTTAATTTCTTGCGTGAAGAAAATGTTTTTGTCATGACCACGACAAGAGCCAGCCTTCAGGAGATCCGTCCCTTGAAAGTACTGATACTGAACTTAATGCCTAAAAAAATTGAGACTGAAAACCAATTTTTACGGTTGCTATCAAACACGCCATTACAAGTCGACATCCAGCTTCTACGCATTGATCAGCGAGAATCTAAGAATACACCAACGGAACACTTGAACAATTTTTACTGTGATTTTGAAGATATTAAACACCAAAATTTTGATGGATTAATTGTCACAGGTGCTCCGCTCGGCTTAGTTGAATTTGCTGACGTGTGTTATTGGGAACAAATAGAGCGCGTGATTGCATGGGCAAAAGAGCATGTGACTTCAACATTGTTTGTTTGCTGGGCTGTTCAAGCTGCACTTAACGTATTGTATGATTTACCTAAATTAACCCGTAAAGAGAAACTTTCTGGGGTATATTCACACGAAACATTAGAGCCTTACGCGTTATTAACTCGGGGATTTGATGCTTCTTTTTATGCACCGCACTCCCGTTATGCCGATTTCCCTGAAGACTATATTCGCCAGAACACAGACCTTGATATTTTAGCCAGTTCACCGGAAGCAGGAGCGTACTTATTTGCATCAAAAGATAAGCGTTTGGCATTTGTCACAGGACATCCTGAGTACGATGCAGAGACATTATCCCAAGAATATTGGCGTGATGTGGATGCAGGGATCACACCTGAACTGCCGTGTAATTATTTCAAAAATGATGATCCGAATAATTCACCGGAAGTTCGTTGGCGTAGTCATGGCCACTTGTTATTCTCCAATTGGCTCAATTATTATGTGTATCAGATCACACCATTTGATCTTACTCACATGGAACCGACTTTAGATTAAAAACCTCACTTAATGCCAGTTAACTGGTCATATCTCAGAATATAAGGCTGAATAATCAAAATTATTTGGTCTTTAAATCAAGATTCCCTTCTTTATTTAGATGAATAAATAACCGTTTTTTGCCTATTTGTTCATTTTTTATTTTTAACAATAAAAATCCCACCAATATACAACCCTATGATTTAACTAATATTTAACACTTTGTTTTTTGTAATAGAAATTAAAAGCAAAATAAAAATAGTAAATATCTCTTTTTATATCAAGTAGATAAAATTAATTTAAATTAAAATGGAAACCGTTTTTGATTTATTTGTTTTTTGAGTTTACTCTTAATTCATAGCCAGCCATGAGTGAGGAAAAAACAATGGATCAGCAGTTATCTATTTCAGATTTAACCTTCAAGAAAGCATTTTCTCAGCAAGCAAAACAGATATTAAATGCTGATTCTATTGGCTTTCTTTCTTATCTCGTTGAAGGTTTCTTGCCAAGAAGAGAGCAGCTACTCAAAGATAGAGTGCATCGCCAAAAAGGGATTGATGCAGGAAGTTTACCTGACTTTATTATGGAATCTAATTCCATTAAAAATGCAGATTGGAAGATTCAAAATATTCCTGACGATTTACAAGATCGTCGTATAGAAATTACTGGGCCAGTTGATCGGAAAATGGTGATCAACGCATTGAATGCTAACGTAAAAGTATTTATGGCTGATTTTGAGGACTCTTTATCGCCATCATGGGAAAGGTTGATTGATGGGCAAATCAACTTACGCGATGCGATCACCGGCGAAATCTCTTACACCAATGAAAATGGCAAAGTTTATCAGCTGAAATCTAATCCCGCTGTGTTGATCGCCCGAGTGCGTGGACTGCATTTAGACGAAAAACATGTGCTTGTTGATAACCAACCGATACCCGGTGGGTTGTTTGATTTCGCGCTCTACTTTTTCAATAACTATCAGGCATTACTGGCGAAGGGAAGTGGCCCTTATTTCTATATTCCGAAGCTGGAATCGTGGCAGGAGGCTCAATGGTGGAGTGATGTGTTTAGCGCCGCAGAAGATTATGTAGGCTTACCACGCGGGACTATCAAAGCCACAGTGTTAATTGAAACACTCCCTGCGGTTTTCCAGATGGATGAAATTTTGTACCACATGCGACA
Source organism: Providencia sp. PROV202 (assembly GCF_028479565.1). NCBI lineage: Bacteria > Pseudomonadati > Pseudomonadota > Gammaproteobacteria > Enterobacterales > Morganellaceae > Providencia > Providencia sp. PROV202. The sequence goes on from NZ_JAMPNV010000016.1 coordinate 2,417, forward strand.
CCACATTGTTGGGCTTAACTGTGGGCGTTGGGACTACATTTTCAGCTACATCAAAACATTGAAAGAGCACGCTGACCGAGTTTTACCAGATAGACAGTCGGTGACAATGACGCAGGAGTTTTTAAGCGCCTATTCACGTTTGCTGATCAAAACTTGTCATCGCCGTGGTGCGTTTGCAATGGGGGGAATGTCTGCCTTTATTCCAAGTAAAGATGCACAGGAAAATCAAGCGATTCTCGCCAAAGTGAAAGCGGACAAAGAGCTGGAAGCGCGCAATGGTCATGATGGTTCATGGATTGCACACCCAGGTTTGGCTGATACCGTCATGGCGGTTTTCAACGAAGCATTAGGCGAGCGAAAAAACCAGCTGAATATCCGACGTGAAAATGATGATGAAATCACCGCGCAACAGTTACTAAAACCTTGTGAGGGTGAAAGAACCGAAGCGGGTATGCGCGCCAATATTCGCGTGGCGGTGCAATACATTGAAGCATGGATTTCAGGAAATGGCTGCGTGCCTATCTACGGTTTGATGGAGGATGCGGCGACCGCTGAAATTTCGCGGACATCAATTTGGCAGTGGATCCGTCATGGAAAATCATTATCGAACGGCATGAAAGTCACGAAAGCGTTATTTGAAGAGATGCTGGATGAAGAGTTGCAAGTCATCCAAAAAGAGCTTGGCGACCATCGTTTTCAAAGTGGGCGATTCAAAGAAGCTAGCGAGCTGATGCGCCGAATCACAACCCAAGATGAGTTGATCGAGTTCTTAACGATACCGGGCTATCAATTACTAGATTAGCCAACTTGAAGAATGCAGATATCACTCAATTACCCTACAAAGACAGATAACAAGAAAGGATGTAAATCATGACAACATCGCGCTTAGAACAGATTGCTCAATTGGAAAATGAGTGGAAAAAACCACGCTGGAAAGGCATTACTCGCCCTTATGCAGCCGAAGAAGTGATCAAATTACGCGGCTCGGTCAATCCTGAGCATACATTAGCTCGTAAAGGAGCTGAACGCTTTTGGGCACAGCTGAATGGTGGCGCGAAGAAAGGCTATGTAAATGCATTAGGTGCATTAACGGGCGGGCAAGCATTGCAACAAGCAAAAGCGGGAATTGAAGCTGTGTATCTTTCTGGTTGGCAGGTTGCGGCAGATGCGAACTCAGCATCCAGCATGTACCCAGACCAATCACTCTACCCTGTGGACTCAGTCCCTAACGTGGTTCAGCGGATCAACAACACGTTCCGTCGCGCGGATCAAATTCAATGGGCGAATGGCATTGGCCCCGATAATAAAGAATACATCGATTTCTTTTTACCTATCGTTGCGGATGCGGAAGCTGGCTTTGGTGGAGTACTGAATGCGTTTGAGCTGATGAAGCACATGATTGAAGCGGGCGCAGCGGCGGTACACTTTGAGGATCAATTGGCGGCGGTGAAAAAATGTGGCCATATGGGCGGGAAAGTTTTAGTTCCAACCCAAGAAGCAGTCCAAAAATTAGTTGCAGCACGCTTAGCGGCGGATGTTTCAGGTGTTCCTACTATCTTAATTGCTAGAACGGATGCGGACGCTGCTGATTTATTAACGTCAGATTGCGACCCTTATGATGAGCCATTTATCACGGGTGAGCGTACGGCTGAAGGTTTCTTCCGTACCACTGCAGGGATAGAGCAAGCGATTAGCCGAGGCTTAGCCTATGCCCCTTATGCTGATTTAGTCTGGTGTGAAACCTCCAAGCCAGATCTGGAAGCTGCGCGTCAATTTGCTGAGGCAATTCACGCCAAATTCCCAGGTAAATTATTAGCTTATAACTGTTCACCTTCATTTAACTGGAAGAAAAATTTGGATGACAGCACCATTGCTCGTTTCCAACAAGAGTTGTCAGACATGGGCTATCGCTTCCAGTTTATTACCTTGGCGGGAATTCACAGCATGTGGTTCAACATGTTCGACCTTGCTCACGCTTACGCACAAGGCGAAGGAATGAAACACTATGTTGATAAAGTTCAGGAATGTGAATTTGCCGCTATTAATAAAGGCTATACCTTCTCTTCTCATCAGCAAGAAGTGGGAACTGGCTATTTTGATAAGGTGACGACGGTGATTCAAGGGGGGAGTTCTTCAGTTACGGCATTAACGGGTTCGACTGAAGAAGAGCAATTCTAATCGGGGAGAAATTTACGGTTCCTATTGCTCGGTGTATGTGTGTTGACATAAGTGTATCTTTTGACTTTTCAGGCACGCAAGTGCCTATTTTTTATTGGGAGAGTGAAGATGACCCTTGAAACTGAACAGATCATCGCTCAAACCATTTTGCAGGGCTTTGATGCGCAATATGGGCGATTTCTTGAAATCACCTCGGGCGCTCAAGAACGCTTTGAACGCGGGGATTGGCATGCGGTTCAACACGCGATGAAACAAAGGATAAAGCTGTATGACCATCATGTGGGGCTTGTCGTTGCTCAGCTGCAATGTATGGGGCTAGTGCAATCGCTCAGCCCTTATAATTTGGCTCGAATCAAACAGGTCTATGCGACATTACTGCCGGATTATCCGCGTTTTGAAATTGCTGAAAGTTTTTTTAATTCAGTATATTGCCGGCTGTTTCAACATCGAGAGCTGACTCAAGAAAATCTGTTTATCTTTACTTCACAACCAGCACGGCGCTTTTGCACCTTACCAAGACCATTAGCTCGCGAATATAAGCTCAATGGGAACATGGAAACGGTATTTAATGGGATCTTAAGTGGGTTGCCCATTCGCTTAACGTGGCGAAATTTAGCCTTTGATATTGACTGTATTATGGAAACGCTAAGGCAGCGCTTTCCTGAGATTGTTGAACAGGGTGCTCAATTGCATGTGGCGAATGAGCTGTTTTACCGGAATAAAGCCGCATGGTTAGTTGGGAAGCTATATATCAATCACCAAGTTTACCCATTCTTATTGCCTATTCACCATGATGAAGACGGCAAAATGTATGTAGACGCGTGTTTAACTGGGTTTGATGACGCGAGCATCGTGTTTGGCTTCGCTCGTTCCTATTTTATGGTGTATGCGCCATTTCCGGCTGGGTTAGTTTTCTGGTTACGTGAAATCTTACCCAGTAAATCAATCGCTGAATTGTATATGGCGATTGGTTGCCAAAAACACGGTAAAACAGAATATTACCGAGAATATTTGGCGTATTTAAATTTTTCACGAGAACAATTTACACTCGCGCCTGGTGTGAAAGGAATGGTGATGTTGGTGTTTACGGCGCCATCATTTGATCGGGTATTTAAGATTATTAAAGATAAATTTGCGCCACAAAAAGAAGTGACTAAAGCTCGAGTGCTTGAGTGTTATCAAATGGTCAAAGAGCACGACCGAGTGGGTCGCATGGCGGATACTCAAGAGTTTGAAAACTTTATTATTGAAAAGCGTTTTGTGAGTGATGAGCTAATGACTGAGTTACTGACGGAGGCGCCGTCTCAGGTTGAAGATTTGGGGGATAAAATATTAATTCGTCATCTCTATATGGAACGAAAGATGATCCCGCTGAATATTTTTATGGATGAAGCGTCGGATGAGCAGCTTTATCACGCAATAGAAGAATATGGCTGCGCCATCAAACAGCTGGCTGCCGCCAATATTTTCCCAGGGGATATGCTATTTAAAAACTTTGGGGTAACGCGCCATGGTCGGGTGGTATTTTATGATTATGATGAAATTTGCTATATGACCGAGGTGAATTTCCGTCATATTCCTGAGCCGCTTTACCCTGAGCAAGAGCTCTCCGGTGAACCTTGGTACAGTGTGCGGGAGCAAGATGTTTTCCCCGAAGAATTTGCGCAATTCTTATGCCAAGACCCGAAAGTTAGAGATTATTTACAGCAGCATCATCAAGATTTATTTAACGCAGATTATTGGCAAAAACTGCAAAAACGTATTTTGGATGGGTATGTCGAAGATGTGTTTGCTTACTCGGAAGATCAGCGCTTTTGTCGTCGATTTCTTCACGCTATCTCTGCGGCTTAGTTGATTGAAAGTGGGTCAATGACCCACTTTATAACTCAACCACTCACATCATAACTTAGCAATTACAGCGCACCTTGCACCGCTTGCTGTGCTAATTCGGTGATTTTATCGTAGTTGCCATTTTCCAGCGCATTTTCTGGCACTAACCATGAGCCACCAATACACAGCACGCTATCTAGAGCGAGATAATCACGGTAATTTGCGAGGGAGATCCCGCCCGTTGGGCAGAAGCGAACTTGGGAGAAAGGCCCTGCAATCGCTTTGAGCGCTTTCACGCCACCATTGGCTTCGGCTGGGAAGAATTTGAATTCTTTAAGTCCGTAGTTCATGCCCGCCATTAATTCCGATACGGTGGAAATTCCGGGAATTAATGGAATGCTGCCTTGATTTGCCGCCGCTAATAACTCGTCCGTTAAGCCTGGGCTGATAGCAAATTGTGCGCCAGCTTGGGTCACTTCAGCCAGCTGTTTTGCATTGATAACGGTACCAGCACCCACAATCGCTTCAGGGACTTCTTCAGCAATAAGTCGGATGGCTTCGATGGCGCATTCCGTTCTTAACGTGACTTCCAATACTTTGATACCGCCTTTGAGTAAGGCTTTTGCTAAAGGAACGGCTTGCTCGAGTTTCTTGATCACAATGACAGGAACAACAGGACCTTGTTTTAGAACATCTTCAGCGGTCATTTTCCAATTATTCATAATAAATCCTAGTAAGCGGTATAAATTAAAAATTAATACAGTCAGTCATTAATACAGTCAGTCATTAATACTACAAGCACCTTCTTCGGCGCCGGATAAATGTTGTCTTAATGCACCAAACAGCTCTCGACCACAACCCACTCGTTCTGCACTCAGGTCGGCTTGATAAGGTTGACGAGCGGATAAAATTTGTTCGTCGACGAGAAGCTCAATTTCTCCCGTTAATGCATTAACGCGAATTAAATCACCATCTTGGACTTTGGCGAGTAAGCCGCCATTGTAAGCTTCTGGGGTGACATGAATAGCAGAAGGTACTTTACCCGATGCTCCCGACAATCGCCCGTCAGTGACTAATGCCACTTTATAGCCTTTATCCAATAATACCCCGAGTGGCGGCATTAATTTATGTAATTCAGGCATGCCATTCGCAGATGGTCCTTGGAAACGAACCACAATGACGCAGTCTCTGTCTAATTCGCCTGCTTCAAAACGCGGTGCAATATCATTTTGATTATTGAACACGATGGCTGGGGCTTCAATCACTTGGTTTTCAACGGGAACGGCTGACGTTTTCATCACAGCGCGACCAAGGTTTCCAGACAGTAGTTTAGTCCCACCGTGATGGGAGAAAGGATGATCAATATCAGCAATCACTTCAAGATCATAAGAATTTTTTGCCCCTTCGCGCCAAGATAATTGACCGTTGTCCAGCCAAGGTTCGAGGGTATAACGTGATAACCCAAATCCGGCGACGGTGTGAACGTCATCATGGAGTAAACCTTTAGCAAGGAGCTGGCGGATCAACAACTGAACGCCACCGGCCGCTTGGAATTGGTTAATATCAGCTTGACCATTTGGATAAATTCGGCAAATCAGAGGAACGACAGCAGAAAGATCAGAAAAATCATCCCAATTGATAATGATGCCGGCGGCGCGTGCAATCGCCACCAGATGCATGGTGAGATTGGTGGATCCCCCTGTTGCCAGAAGCGCCACAATACCATTTACAATCACTTTTTCATCAACCAGTTTACCAATCGGTAAATAATTTCCTGATTGCTCAGTAAGGCGTGTAATTTGGCGAGCCGCAGCACGAGTGAGTTCATCTCGTAATGGTGAATCTGGTGGAACAAAGGAAGAGCCAGGTAAGTGTAACCCCATCACTTCCATCACCATTTGGTTAGAGTTTGCGGTTCCGTAAAATGTGCAGGTACCAATGCTGTGATAGGACGCGGCTTCAGCATCAAGTAATGCATTGCGGTCAACTTTCCCTTCAACGTATAGCTGACGAATTCTCACTTTTTCTTTGTTGGGTAAGCCAGTGCTCATGGGGCCTGCGGGGACAAAAACTGCGGGTAGGTGCCCAAAAGAGAGCGCGCCCATCATCAGCCCCGGAACAATTTTATCGCAGATCCCTAAATAGAGCGCGCCATCGAACATATTGTGGGAAAGCCCGATGGCAGTGGACATCGCGATAACATCGCGGCTCAGTAATGAGAGTTCCATACCATCTTGCCCTTGGGTAACACCATCGCACATGGCAGGAACACCCGCAGCTACTTGCCCAATCGCACCATTTTCCAGTAGCGCTTGTTTCAATTGGTCAGGGTAGCGGTCATAGGGGCGATGAGCGGAAAGCATGTCGTTATAGGAGTTAATGATAGCGATATCGGAACGAGTCATACTTTTGAGAATACTTTTTTCTTCGCTTTGGCAGGCAGCAAAACCATGAGCCAGATTCCCACACGCTAATTCAGCGCGATGTACAGTACTGCTACGAGCCTGTTCAATTTTTTCGAGATACGCTTTTCGACTCTCTTTCGAGCGCGCGATGATACGTTGGGTGATCTGTAAAATAGGGTCATTGACCTTCGTTGAAGGAGTGACGTCAGAAATATTTTTGCTCATGATAATGGCTCCATTATACAAACAGTACTCTTTGTGTTACCGGTAACATTGTTCAATGAAAAAACAATTGTTGCAATGATCAAAATGAAGATTTCGACATATCTGTGATCTGAATCAAGAAGAGGATCGGGGAGTAATTTGGGAGTAATCGTGACCATTTCAGCCTAACAGAATGATAAATAATAACTATAATGAGTTGGTCAATGGCACTGAGATAAAAATCAAGTAGGGAAATATGGCTGGGTTGAAAAAACGGAGTTCGCTTGGGTGGCTGTTAGGCGTTTTTTGGTTGTGCTCAAGCAGCGTTCAAGCGACAGAAGTGCCTGAAGTGGTTTTAACCACAGGTTCTTACGGTGTATTAGAGAAGGCGATTTCAGCTAGCCAAGGTAGTTATGCTGAGCAAAAAATGGCGAATGCAACCGCCACTTTGTTGGGCACTCCCTACAATAATCGCACTTTAAATAGGGATGCATTCTCAACGGAACGGTTAATCATTGACTTAAAAGCCGTTGATTGCATGACATTCATTGAGTATAGCGAAGCCTTTAAGTATGCAGAGGATGCTGAACAATTTGCCTCATATTTAGAGAAAGTACGCTATGTCGATGCAAAAGTCGCATTTAATCAACGTCGTCATTTCTTTTCGGATTGGGCAGAAGGGGATCATAAAGTGGTCTCTGATATAACGGCTCAATTGAGCCCCCACACTATTTTTGTTAATAAACAACTTAATAAAAATAGTAACGGTGATCCTATTATTGCTACGGTTAAAATAACACCAAGAGTGATTGGTTATATCCCAACTCGATTTATTGATAGAAAATTACTGAAGCAGTTAAAAACAGGGGATTACATTGGTATTTATTCCCCTGCATCAGGATTGGATGTCACCCATGTGGGTGTTGTTATTAGAGATGGCGAAAAAGTGATATTTCGCCATGCTTCTTCGCAACGAAAAAATTTACGGGTAATGGATGTCGAACTATTTTCTTATCTTCAAGGAAAAAGTGGAATTATGGTATTTAGATAAGTTGGTTTGAAAGTTAAGCCCGCTAATGACTTATTTTTTAATGCTGATGACGTATGACATTATTTTAAATAAATTTTAATTTTTAAAATAAACTTAAAACGTAAGTACAAGTGATTTTTAGTTACTAATTATTGCCATAACTATTTAAATTGTAAAACATTATTAAATTAGAGATGTTTTAATAATAGTTTCACAAGGTTAAAGCAACGAGTGACATTAAAAAATTTTTTTATAAAGCAATGAATTACAACTAAGAGTAGTAAGGATTAAAAATTAAAATCATAATGGCACCTTAAATTCCTATCAATAATAGTTAATTTGATTGTTTTTATCTATTTTAAAAAAAACAGATTGTTTTTATAATGCCCGTTAATGTTTGATTGGGTTCTTTATATTGGGGTGAGCATGTACATGTCAGAAAAACAAAATATTTATGCTTTGCTTGGCAATCATCTTCGTAAGGCTAGAGTAAGTAAAGGGTTATCAGGTCAGGAGTTAGCGGCTATTATTCAGCTAAGTCAGCAGCAGGTATCTCGATATGAACTGGGTGTGAATAAGCTGAGTTTAGATAAATTAATCGAGATTGCTATTTTACTTGAAATTGATATTCATGAAATTACCACTATGATTGCACGTCAATTTGAGAAAGAGAAAGATAATTCTAGTGAGGTGGCTCTGGCTAGTTTTTAATTTATTTTCACTTCCCTTAAAGTTTTATAGATTAAAAAAATTATAATGATTAAATGATTTTAATTGTTAATTCTATCTTAAAGTTAATAATTAAATATCATGAATCTGATGATTCTGCTTTTAAATGATAAAAGCAGATAACGATTAAATTCGATTAGCTTTTTTTATAAAAGTATTCATGTTTTGCTTTTTTTGATTCATTTAGTTTACTCTTTTTTTTATATTTGCTCATATTTAAGACGATTCTTTGTGAAAAGTTCTCATGGTTTTATCGAGGGCGGTGTGCTTAAATGTGCGACAATTCAACATGGAAAAAGGGCAGTTTTAAATGGCTAGGGCAATATGGATATTTGTCATATTCCTACTTGTCGGTTGTTCAACGACACCTTCAAAAACGGGTTACTATCTCGATCAGAGTTACCCGTCACAGAATACCAGTGAGCGCATTCAATTTATTGTTCTGCATTACACTGTTTCTGATGATGCCCACTCAATTAAAATATTAACGAAAGGAAAGGTGAGTTCCCACTACCTCATTCCTAGTCAGCCTGCACAAAAAAATGGTCAGCCTGTTATTTTACAACTCGTTCCTGAGCGTTTGAAAGCGTGGCACGCAGGGGATAGCCGCTGGCAATATCATCATGGACTTAATGATAGCTCGATTGGTATTGAAATCGTTAATGAAGGTTTGGTGAGAAAAAATGGTCAAGATATCTGGCCGCCTTTTAATGACTCACAGATAGATGCATTGATCCCGCTATTGAAAGACATCATGCAACGTTATGACATTCCTCCAGAAAATGTCATTGGCCATAGTGATATCGCACCGCTGCGTAAACAAGATCCGGGGCGTGCATTTCCGTGGCAATCATTAGCGTTGCATGGGATTGGTGCTTGGCCTGACCCTCAAACCGTCAATAAGTATTTAGCTGGGCGACAAATTAATGCTCCTGTCAGTGTATTAAACCTACAAAAAGCATTGAAGTTTTATGGCTATGCGGGGATCCCACTGACAGGAAAATTAGATAAAGAAACGAAGCAGACGTTGCGTGCATTCCAAATGCATTATCGTTCACGGGATATTGATGGGCGGGCAGATGCGGAAACGGAAGCTATCGCTTTAGCTTTGATTGAAAAATATCGCAATATGCCGAAATTCAAACAATCTTTGAAATCGAATAAATCGGAAAGCGCATCCGGTCAACAGGGTGATTAACCCGTCAGTAACATGATTAATTGAAGATGTGCGGGGAGATCCCGCACTTTTACTTACTAGCGATTAGCGCCATATTCATGGCTGATTTCTTTAGCAGCTTTGATCACCATCGCTCCTAACTCGGTTACCCGATCATCAGTGATCCGCGAAAGTGGTCCAGAAATTGAGATCGCGGCAAATGCCTCTTTATGTTCATCATAAATACAGGCACCAATACATCTTAACCCCAGCGCATGTTCTTCATCATCATAAGAAAATCCTTGTTTTTTAGCTTGTTGCAGATTTTCTTTCAATGCGGAGGGGTTAGTTAATGTATGCGGTGTATAGGCATGTAAGCCTTTTTTACCCAGTAATGGAATTAGCTGTTCTTCAGGCAAATTGGCAATAAACGCTTTTCCTGCACCTGATGCATGTAACGGCAGTTTTCCGCCAATCGGGGCAGACATACGCATTAGTGCATTACATTGTACTTGGTCAACAATCACAGCGTCATATTCCGTGTGATCTAAAATCGCTAAATTGACGGTTTCACCAGATTCTTCCATCAAACGGCGTAATATCGGATGGACAAGAGCTAATAAATTACGACTTTCAAGGAAGCTACTGCCAATGATAAAGGCATGAGAAGCGATGACCCACAGCCCGAGATCCCCTGTCTGGCGCACAAAACCGTGCTGTTCGAGGGTCATTAATAAGCGGTGAGTCGTGGAATTAGGTAAGCCGGCTTGAAGGGCTAAATCGGTGAGAGCGATCCCCCCAGTTGATTCAGAAATGTATTCCAAAAGCGTCAGTCCACGGCTTAAGGATTGAACTTGTCCGGCAGCCGTAGCGCCACTCGCAGGTCCTTTTGCCTTCTTTATTTTTTTAGTAATGGGTGTAGCCGCCATCAAGTGTCTCCTGACAGGAATGAATATTCGTTTCTATTATGAATGATTTCATTCAAAAATACTCATCGGATCAGCAAAAAGTCGATCTTTGGCAACCTGAAAAACTCTCATCATAACGAAGAATTTTCTCTTCTGAAGTTATGGTAGGATGTAATTCATACAAATTTAGTTTGGTTTCAATTCATTGACGATTTAGCTGTGCGAAGTCACAGCATGGGGCAGATTAAGCCGAGGGATTATCATTTTCAGGAGGACAGTGCAGTGTCCAGCAAGAAAAACCAATTAGAACAACAACTAAAAAATAGAATTCTCGTCCTAGATGGTGCGATGGGAACGATGATCCAACGCCATAAACTCTCTGAAGAGCAGTTTCGCGGCGCACGTTTTGCCGATTGGCCAAGTGATTTGAAAGGCAATAATGATTTACTTGTGCTCACCCAGCCTGAGATTATTCGCGATATCCATAGCCAATATTTTGCGGCAGGAGCGGATATTGTTGAAACCAATACATTTAACTCCACCACCATTGCGATGGCGGATTATAAAATGGAAGCCCTTTCTGCGGAAATCAACGAAACCGCAGCTCGCCTTGCTCGTGAATGTGCCGATGAGTGGACACGTAAAACCCCAGAAAAACCACGCTATGTGGCTGGGGTTCTGGGACCAACAAACCGTACGGCATCGATCTCCCCTGATGTGAATGATCCGGCCTATCGCAACGTGACGTTTGATCAGCTGGTGGATGCCTATCGCGAATCCACACGATCGCTGATTACGGGCGGTGTCGATCTGATAATGATCGAAACTATCTTTGACACATTAAATGCAAAAGCGGCGATTTTTGCTGTAGAAACTGAATTTGAAGCCCTTGGGATCCACTTGCCGGTGATGATTTCAGGGACTATCACTGATGCCTCGGGGCGCACCTTATCAGGGCAAACCACGGAAGCATTTTATAACTCATTGCGTCACTCTCAGCCGCTATCATTCGGGCTTAACTGTGCACTGGGGCCTGATGAGCTTCGTCAATATATCGCTGAATTATCGCGTATTTCAGAGTGCTATGTTAGCGCCCACCCCAATGCAGGATTACCGAATGCATTCGGTGAATACGATCTTGATGCCAAAAATATGGCGCAGCAGATCCGCGAATGGGCGGAAGCTGGCTTTTTAAATATTGTCGGTGGATGCTGTGGTACCACGCCACTTCATATCCAAAAAATGGCGCAAGCCGTTGAGGGGCTTAAACCTCGCCAGTTGCCAAAATTGCCAGTGGAATGTCGTTTATCCGGTTTAGAGCCGCTGAATATTGGTGCGCAGTCTCTGTTTGTGAACGTGGGAGAGCGTACTAATGTCACAGGCTCGGCAAAATTCAAGCGTTTAATTAAAGAAGAAAATTACCAAGAAGCCCTGGATATCGCTCGCCAACAAGTGGAAAACGGCGCGCAGATCATCGACATTAATATGGATGAGGGAATGCTAGATTCTCACGCGGCGATGGTGCGTTTTCTGAATTTGATCGCGGGAGAGCCGGATATTGCACGGGTGCCTATTATGATCGACTCCTCAAAATGGGATGTGATCGAAAAAGGCCTGAAGTGCATTCAGGGTAAAGGGATCGTGAACTCCATCTCCATGAAAGAGGGGGTTGATACCTTTATTGAACATGCCAAATTAGTCCGCAAATATGGTGCGGCGATGGTGGTGATGGCGTTCGATGAAGTGGGGCAAGCAGATACCCGCGAGCGCAAAATCGAAATTTGCCGCCGCGCATACCAAATATTGACGGAAACGGTCGGTTTCCCGCCTGAAGATATTATTTTTGACCCGAATATTTTTGCGGTTGCTACGGGGATTGAAGAACACAATAACTATGCCGTTGATTTTATTGAAGTCTGTAAAGATATTAAAGATCAGCTGCCCCATGCATTGATCTCCGGTGGGGTATCAAACGTCTCTTTCTCATTCCGAGGCAATGATCCGGTACGTGAAGCCATTCACGCGGTTTTCTTGTACCACGCGATCCGCAATGGGATGGATATGGGGATCGTCAATGCGGGGCAACTGGCCATTTATGACGATCTTCCTGCCGAGCTTAAAAACGCAGTAGAAGATGTGATCCTCAATCGCCGAGAAGACGGTACTGAAAAATTACTGGAACTGGCTGAAAAATACCGTGGAACAGGGGGACAAGAGCAGCAAGTTCAACAAGCGGAATGGCGCAGTTGGGAGGTCGAAAAACGACTGGAATACTCGCTAGTGAAAGGGATCACGGAATTTATTATCCAAGATACGGAAGAAACTCGCCAACGCGCATCAAGCCCAATCGAGGTGATCGAAGGCCCGTTAATGAACGGCATGAATGTGGTGGGCGACCTGTTTGGGGAAGGAAAAATGTTCCTGCCTCAAGTGGTGAAATCCGCTCGAGTGATGAAGCAAGCCGTGGCGTACTTAGAGCCGTATATTCAAGAGCTAAAACAGTCGGGCAGCAGTGCTGGTAAAGTATTATTAGCGACGGTGAAAGGGGATGTGCACGACATTGGTAAAAATATCGTGGGCGTCGTTCTGCAGTGTAATAACTATGAAATCATTGATTTAGGCGTTATGGTGCCATGTGAAACGATCCTGAAAACCGCTCGTGAACAAAACGTTGATATTATTGGTTTATCGGGGCTGATTACACCGTCGTTAGATGAGATGGTGCATGTGGCAAAAGAGATGGAGCGACAAGGGTTTACCTTACCGCTATTGATTGGTGGCGCAACCACCTCGAAAGCCCATACTGCCGTGAAAATCGAGCAAAACTATTCAGGGCCCACGGTCTATGTGCAGAACGCATCCCGTACAGTGGGTGTCGTTGCCGCATTACTTTCAGCAACCCAAAAAGCCGAGTTTGTAGCCCGAACGCGTCGTGAATATGACACGGTTCGCCTGCAACATGGGCGCAAAAAACCAAGAACCCCACCCGTCACATTAGAAGCCGCTCGCGCTAATGGGGTGAATATTGACTGGCAACAGTACCAGCCGCCAGTTCCTAAATTCCTAGGCGTTCAAGAAGTGACGGCATCGATTAAAACATTGCGTGACTATATCGACTGGACGCCATTCTTTATGACATGGTCATTGGCAGGTAAATATCCGCGAATTCTGGAAGATGAAGTCGTCGGGGAAGAGGCGCGCAAATTGTTGGCGGATGCCAATGCGATGCTCGACACGCTGGATAGCCAAAAATTACTGACGCCAAAAGGGATTTTTGGCATTTTCCCTGCAAACAGCGTAGTGGATGATGTGGAAATCTATCGCTCCTCTGCTCGGGATGAAGTCCAAGCGGTTGCACTGAATTTACGCCAACAAACGTTGAAAACCGATTTTCCTAACTACTGTTTATCCGATTTTGTGGCACCGAAAGAGAGTGGTCAAGCGGACTATATCGGTGCGTTTGCAGTGACTGGTGGGTTAGAAGAGGATGCTCTGGCACAGCAGTATGAGGATGCCCACGATGATTATAATAAAATCATGGTGAAAGCTTTGGCCGATCGCTTGGCCGAAGCTTTTGCGGAATATCTTCATCAACAAGTGAGAACCCAGTATTGGGGCTATGCACCGGATGAAGCGCTGAGCAACGAAGAGTTGATCCGTGAAAATTATCAAGGCATTCGCCCTGCGCCGGGTTATGCTGCTTGTCCTGAACACACAGAAAAGGAAAAAATCTGGCAACTCCTGAATGTGGAAGACAAAATTGGTATGAAACTGACCAGCTCTTACGCTATGTGGCCGGGAGCCTCGGTGTCGGGTTGGTACTTTAGTCACCCTGATAGTAAATATTTTGCGGTGGCGCAGGTGCAAAAAGATCAAATTGAAGATTATGCTAAACGCAAAGGAATGACGGTCGCAGAATTAGAACGCTGGTTAGCACCGAACCTCGGCTATGATCCAGAAGATTGATTTGATCCAGAAGATTGATTTTTCAGTTATTCGCCTCCATCTTATAGGTAGGAAATCTATTGGGAGCAAATGATGAGCTATGAATTTATAATTGAAGGAAAACTGCCGTCCTCGGTAGTTTATCCTTATCAGATCCAAAATAGCGCCGCACCAGACACGTTTATGATGAGCGAAGATGCGGTGAGTGCCATGATGAGTATTTTGCAAATCATGGACAAATTGGATACTGAAGATTCATTGACGGAACATTGCTTTAACCAAATTTGGTTAAGAAGCGAGTTAACGCCAGCAAGAGCAGAAGAAATTTATCTGTTCTTGGAAAACCAAGAGCGGGTTGAGCCGATCCCTTCACAAGAAGAAATCGACGCGTTTTATCAAGCCCAACAAGCGGAAGATAAGTTACTCTCTAAAGAAAGTACCAAAGAAGGTATGGTTCCGGTTCATAAATTTGCGACCAATGATGGCTGGTTAATTACAGCGAAAGAGAGTGAATTAATTGCCGAGGTATTTTCAGAAGAGTTAGTGGGTGAAAACCATTTTGTGGTTTCCCAAATATCGACGCTATGCAAAATTAGTCATCAAAAATTGGAATTGATTTTAATTGAGTGGGGTAAGTTTAATTTATTTGCCAGTAAGCATGGTGGATATCGCGTTAATTAATTTTCCGAATTAAGACAATTTAATTATTAATTAGAGGGTGATTAGCTCGTTTTATAATCAATTACGATAATCACCCAAATTATTTTCTTAAAAATTCACTTCATTTGGTTATTTTCTGCTTATAGTCCTTATGATTTTTGTATGGGAATGATATCTTATATAGCAGTGGTCAATGCCAAGCTGTGAGTAAATGTCATGAAATTACCCTCTCTCTTATTTAGTTTCTGCATTATCTGTGCCCCTTATGTGCAAGCAGAGCCAATAGAGTCGGGTTCGTTTCATAATCAGCCAACCAAAGCGGCTGCTAACCAATCATCTACCCCAATTATCGCCCCTGTGGTTTTAACGCCTCAGGCGGATTCTGCTTTAGTTGAACCTTTACCTAAAGCCCTTGAAGTGACTGAGCCAAGCAACCTTCCAACTGATTTCCAAAGTAGCATTAAAGAGGCTAATGCGGGCAAAGTTGATGCCATGATTGACGTGGGTGTCGCATATTTGGATGGCACAGATTTTCTCGATGCTGATGAAAATAAAGCCTATTACTGGTTTAAGAAAGCTTCTGATCTAAATAGTAATGATGGTGATTACTACATCGGTATGCTGGCGCAGCGCAAAAAGGATTATGAGCAAGCGGGTAACTGGTACCGTAAATGCGCTGAAAAAGGTGATGCATATTGCCAATATGCGATGGGCTATTTATTTGAGCGTGGTTTAGGCGTCGAAAAAGACTATAAACAAGCACGTGCTTGGTATTATGAGGCTGCAGAGCAAGAGCAAGAATATGCACAGTTTGCCATTGGGCTGTTTTACCATGATGGGCTTGGTGGTGATATTGACTACAATAAAGCTTTTACATGGTATGAGCGCAGTGCACGTAATGGCGTAGCCTCTGCCGTGAACAACTTAGCCGTGATGTATGAGAATGGCGAAGGCATGGAAAAAGATGAGGACACGGCGATTTACCTGTACCGCCAAGCCGCGAATATGGGCTCCCCAGTTGCACAAAAAAACATGGGGGACTTTTACCGCAAAGGTCATCCGCTCGTTGAGCAGAATAATTACCAAGCCGTGTACTGGTATAAACGTGCGGCGAACCAAGGTGAGTTTTCCGCTCAATATGCGTTAGCGCAAGCGTATGAGACAGGCGATGGCGTTGGGCAAGACCTGAGCGAAGCCTTCAAATGGTACCAAATGGCAGCGGATAATGAGTCGGCTGAAGCTGCCATGAAAGTGGCCGAGTATTATGAAAAAGGTCTTGGCGGCGTTAAGCCTGATATGGCCAAAGCGACCCAGTGGTATATCGAATTAGCCGATTCAGATATTGTTGACGCACAATTAAAGTTAGCGAATTTATACTTGGCGGGTCAGTTGAAGGATGTTGAGATCCAGCAGATTGTGAAATGGCTGGAAGTCACTAAAGAAGACAATATGGAAGCAAAAAACCAGTTAGCGATTTTCTACCTGACTGGAACTGGAGTTCAGCAAGATAGCCAAAAAGCACGAGAGCTTTTGGAGTCTGCGGCATTCAAAGAAAACAGTGATGCGCAAAATAACCTCGGTGTTATGTATGCTCGAGGAGAAGGTGGCAGTCAAAATATTTTCCGTGCCATTATGTGGTTTGAGCGTGCAGATAAACTGGGTAATGTGACCGCGAAAAATAACTTAGCATTATTGCAAAAAGACCATAATGCAAAAGCGAATATGCTGCAATATACAGAAAGTGTAAAAGATTCATTACCTTCTAAAAAATGAGTTAATAAAAAGATCCATTCCATTTTATTTGAAAGCCAATAACCTTATAAATACTATTGGCTTTCAATCATCAATGTCTATTTCAATTCTTATCATATTTACAAATATCATTTTGATATTCTTAGGAATTACTTTAATTACACTTTTTCTTATCTATTTTTGAATAGAAACTACGTATATCTACACCATAAAATTTATCAATCTTTGTGAATTAGGAAGCTATTTTTATTTAGCTAAATAATGAAGTATAGTTTTATTAACTGGTTCTTTGTTGAGTCTTTGTTGTAAATCTCTCCATTAGATTAGAACGAGTTTAGTTGTTTTTTGAGTATGAAAAAATGAGGTGTCAAATGAGCACTTATTGTTTTTTTATTAAATCCGACGAAGTTGTTGCGTTAGAGATGAAGGAAACCCAAAAAGCGTCAGAGTTGCTGAGTGCGGGTTATCAGAAGCAGTTTGAAGAAATAGAGGCGAATAGCAAAGAATTAGCGTTAGCGCGCTTTGCGGATATTCGCGGAGAAGAGCTAAAAAGCACCTATGCTTTTGCGGGTGAGTCGACGTTTAGTGGGCTGATTACTTCTTTCCTAAGTCGTTAAATTTATTTTTATTAGCAAGTCAAACGGGCAATCAAAAGATTGCCCGTTATCGTTTCATGGCGCGTTGTTATTAATGGATAGCTATTCGCTATCACTCAAAAAGATTATTGTGCAGCGTGCGAACAATCTCTTCCGCGTCGTTACCCGGCACAAGCAGACAAATATTATGGCTGCTAGCACCGTAACTGATCATGCGAATATTAAAGGATTCCAGGGCGCCGAAAATCTGTTTTCCGAGCCCGTTCACTTGCGAAAGTTGGTTACCAATAATCGCCACTAGAGCAAGGTTTTCTTCCACTTCTACGCGGCACAGCGCGGATAATTCTGTCATTAAGGCATTGGTCAGTAAGCTACCATTAGTGCCTGTTGAGCCAGTTGTATCTAATGTCAATGCAACACTCACTTCCGATGTGGTGATCAAATCCACGGAAATATTATGGCGCAGCAAGATAGTAAAAATCTCTGCTAGGAAACCACGCGCATGCAGCATTTTCAAACTGTGCAGCGTCAGTAACGTTTGTTTGCGGCGTAGTGCGAGCGCTCTAAATTGCGGTGGGTTTTCCGTTTGATCGTTGACAATAGTCCCACCCGCTTCTGGGGCTTTACTAGAGCCGACGAATACAGGGATCCCCGCACGCACTGCGGGTAATAACGTGGCTGGATGCAGAATTTTGGCGCCGAAAGTCGCCATTTCAGCCGCTTCATCAAAGGCGATTTCATCGATTTTTTGGGCATTCGGCACTACGCGAGGGTCGGTAGTGTAAATACCAGGTACATCGGTCCAAATATCCACGCGGGATAGGTTTAATACTTCAGCCAGTAAGGCCGCGGTATAGTCACTTCCTCCGCGCCCTAGTGTGGTGGTGCGCCCTTTGGCATCACGACCAATAAACCCTTGAGTGATAACAATTGACTCGGCTAAGCGTGGAAGTAACTGCTGCTGTGCGAGCAGTTGTAGCTGTTCAAGATCCGGTTCAGCACGACCAAATTGTTCGTTGGTTCTCATTACTTTTCGGACATCGAACCACTGCGAAGATGCCCCACGTTGGCGTAATACTTCGACAAACAATAAGGTCGACATAATTTCGCCGTGGCTGACCATTTCATCCGTTAGGGCATCGGAAGTGGCCAGAGAGGCGGAATCAGCTAAATGGGCGATATTCTCAAGTAGACGGTCGATTTCTTCGCGGATCACGTTCGCCGTTTGCAAGTGTTCGATAATGTCATATTGAGTCTGTTTAACTCTTTGCAGTAGCTCGTTGCGTTTATCAGTGTCGCAGCCTTCAGCGAGTTCAATGAGCAAGTTGGTGATCCCCGCACTTGCGGAAAGCACAACCACACGAACGTGATCATTTGCCAGTACGATGTCTGCACTTTTATTCATGGCGTCGAAGTTAGCGACGCTTGTGCCACCGAATTTTGCGATAACAAACTGATTACTGCCAGCTACTGTATTCATTTTTTCAATCCCTTTAATTAAACCGCCTATCTTTAAATAATGCATGAACCCAAAATAATTCCTGCGGCGCTGGCCGAATGAGGCACTACATCAACAGCTTGAAATACGTTGGAGTAATAGATTTATCGACTTTGGCACGTATCGTCAATAATGAATCGAGGCAAATCAGTAATTCTAATGATGGGCAAATGATTATCGGTTTTCCCAATACCTTTTCTTTTTTTAATCCTTTTGGGGATGAGATGACAGTTGGCGTTAGGTTTGGGAGAATAGACCTAACAACAGCAGATTATGAGAACGCAGAAAACCGATAAGCTTCGTGTCCTCGGCGAGTTACAATCTATTATTATTTGAAATTGTTTTGGAGGTGTTATCCATGAAAAGTATCAATCCAAGCCAGACGGCGGCATGGCGAGCGCTAGAGCAGCATTTTGCAGACATGAAAAATGTGCATATGCGTGACTTATTTGCACAAGATGAACAGCGCTTTACGAAGTTTTCAGCCACTTTTGATGACCAAATCTTAGTGGATTTCTCCAAAAACCGTATTACACAAGAGACATTGGACAAACTTTTGGCATTAGCCAAAGAAACGCAACTGGAAGATGCAATCAAAAGTCTGTTCAGTGGTGAGAAAATCAACCGTACTGAAGACCGTGCCGTACTGCATACCGCATTACGTAACCGCGACAATACCCCAGTGCTGGTGGATGGCAAAGATGTGATGCCAGAAGTGAACGCTGTGCTGGAAAAAATGCAGCAGTTCAGCGCGCGTATTATTAGTGGCGAGTGGAAAGGGTACACAGGTAAAGCCATTACTGATGTGGTGAACATTGGGATTGGTGGCTCAGATCTGGGGCCATTTATGGTGACTGAGGCGCTGCGTCCTTATAAAAACCATTTAAATATGCACTTTGTTTCTAACGTTGATGGTACTCAAATTGCAGAAACATTGAAGGATCTCAATCCTGAAACTACGTTATTCCTGATTGCATCGAAAACTTTCACAACGCAAGAAACCATGACCAATGCGCATTCAGCGCGTGAGTGGTTATTGACGTTTGCCAAAGATGAAAAACATATCGCGAAGCATTTTGTGGCGCTCTCAACGAACAGTGAGCAAGTCGCAAAATTTGGTATTGATACCAATAATATGTTCGAGTTCTGGGATTGGGTTGGCGGTCGTTACTCTCTGTGGTCAGCGATTGGTTTGTCTATCATTTTATCCATCGGTTATGAGAATTTCGTTCAATTACTGAGCGGTGCTCATGCAATGGATAAGCACTTCACGCAAACGCCTCTAGAAAGCAATATCCCCGTTTTATTAGCGCTGATCGGCATCTGGTACAACAACTTTTTTGGCTCAGAAACTGAAGCGATTCTTCCATACGACCAATACATGCATCGCTTTGCTGCCTATTTCCAACAAGGCAATATGGAATCAAACGGAAAATATATTGACCGTAATGGCAATGCAGTCACTTACCAAACAGGTCCAATTATTTGGGGTGAACCGGGAACTAACGGGCAACATGCGTTTTACCAGTTGATTCACCAAGGGACAAAAATGATCCCATGTGACTTTATTGCGCCGGCAGTGACACACAACCCGCTGGGCGATCACCACGCTAAATTGCTGTCTAACTTCTTCGCACAGACTGAAGCGCTAGCCTTCGGTAAAACCCGCGAAGTGGTGGATGCAGAATTTGCCGCGCAAGGTAAAAGCGTTGAAGAGATGGAGTATGTAGCACCTTACAAAGTATTTGAAGGTAATCGCCCAACTAACTCTATTCTGCTTAAAGAGATCACGCCGTATTCATTAGGGGCGTTGATCGCGATGTATGAGCATAAAATCTTCACCCAAGGTGCAATTTTGAATATTTTCACCTTTGACCAATGGGGTGTAGAGTTAGGTAAGCAATTAGCGAGCCGTATTCTGCCTGAATTGGAAAATAGTCAAGCGGTGGCGAGCCATGATAGCTCCACCAACGGGCTGATTAATTGCTATAAAAACTGGCGTTAATGGCGTTTTTTTAAGCGACTAATAGCCTGTGATTGGCAGGCTATTAGTATCCTAATAAAATACGATTTTTAAGCTAACTCATTATAAATCAAATATTTTTCACAAAATTTTTACAATTTGTGTTGAATTAGCGACTTTTTATATAAATTGTTATCTATCTTTAACCTTGCACAATAACAACGTGCTATCCTATCGCCCAATAATTTAGATGAACGATGCTGGTTGTGGCTTTAACGCGCTAGACGTTAACACGCTGGAGTAGCAATCAGGGGATAACCATAATTACTATGGTGGAATTTGATTGAATGCCTGAAACGATTTTTACCTCTCACCCGATAAACTGGTTAGAAGAGGGCGACGAGAGTGTTCCTGAAAGTGTATTAGATTGGTTGCAAGAGCAGGGGTCGATGACCAAGCGGTTTGAGCAGCATAGTCAGAAAGTGACGGTAATACCTTATTTAGAACGCTATATCTCACTGGATATGCTCACCGCCGACGAACAAAAATGCTTACCAATTAGTGAGCGTTATTGGCTACGGGAAGTGATTATGTATGGGGATAATATCCCTTGGTTGATTGGCAGAACGCTGATCCCAGAAGAGACGCTCACCGATAATGACAAACAATTAGTGGATATTGGGCGAGTCCCATTAGGGCGCTACCTCTTTAGTCATGAAAACCTAACCCGAGATTATATTGAAATGGGATCCAGCGCTGACCGCTGGGTACGCCGCTCCTTACTAAGATTGTCCGAAAAACCATTATTATTAACCGAAATATTTTTACCTGAATCACCTGCATATAGATAACTATCTAACATAATTCAAATAACGTTTATGGGTAAAATAGAAGCATAAAGGAGCACGACAACGTGGAGGGAAGTATGGCGCTAAGTAAATGGCATGCATACAGCCGTTTAATGCGTATTGATAGACCTATTGGCTCACTGTTATTACTGTGGCCAACCTATTGGGCGCTGTGGATTGCCGCCCAAGGCACGCCAAGTTTGCATATTCTGATTGTCTTTACGGCAGGTGTATTTTTAATGCGTGCCGCAGGCTGTGTTATCAATGATTTTGCTGATCGTAATTTCGATGGGCACGTAGAAAGAACCAAACACCGACCACTGCCTAGCGGTGATGTCACGGAAAAAGAAGCAAAAATCCTATTTGCTGCGCTGGTGGGGCTCTCTTTCTTATTGGTATTGAGTTTGAATACCATGACTATCTGGTTATCGGTCGCAGGCTTAGCGCTAGCGTGGATCTACCCGTTTGTAAAACGCGTGAGCCATTTACCTCAAGTCGTATTGGGGGCTGCATTTGGCTGGTCAATCCCGATGGGATTCTCAGCCGTTAGTGAGTCCTTACCATTAGTTTGTTGGTTACTGTTTTTAGTGAATATTATCTGGTCAGTGATTTATGACACCCAGTATGCGATGGTTGACCGCAACGATGATTTAAAAATTGGCGTGAAATCGACGGCGATTTTGTTCGGTCAATATGACAAGCTGATTATTGGTTTACTACAAATTGTCATGGTTGGCTTGCTGGTGGTGATTGGCTCATTGGCTAACTTAGGCATGGTTTATTATGGTTCGTTAGTGCTAGCCGCTGCGCTGTTTGTTTATCAGCAGCAATTGATGGTGAACCGGGAACGAGCGCCGTGCTTTAAAGCGTTTATGAATAATAACTATGTCGGTTTTATTCTGTTTATCGGTATGGTGATTAGCTATTTTTAACCATTAAAACGGGATAAGAAAAAGGGTAATGCAGATGCATTACCCTTTTTTGTTGGTGCATATCACTGATTTGCGAGATTACTCTTGAGGCGTTTCTGAGTCTACATCAGCATTCTCCGGCGTATTTTTCGGTGCCAGTTTTGGTGCAGAAAGTTCTTCAGTTTGGCTAACGCTCTCAATGGTCAAACGGATTTCCGGTGACATCAAGCGTGCAAGCACAGCGTACAAGTTCTTCGCATTCGTCGAGAAAATATCGTTCTCGTTATTATCGATGTAGCCTTCTTCTTTGAGTGTGTCGACCAGTGTTGAGAACACGGCTTTATCAAAGAATTCAGGGGCGTTAATACCGTGAAGAACGGACAGACGCTGAGCGAGCATACGACTTTCTTTCTCCAGCGTATTGCGGCTGACTTCTGGTCTTGCATTGAGCAATGACAGCGTGATGGCGTAGCGTTGCAGTGTCTCACGAACACCCGCGGCCAGTAGCTGTAAAGGACGGATACGGCGAGGATTTAACACCACCATATTCTCATCTTTCACGCAGATCAGCTGTTGGCTGTTCAGCTCATCAATCAATGTATCCACCGTTTCCGTGAGCGCATTTGCGTCATAACGCATAAACAGCTCAGCTTTCAGGAATGGATAAATCAGCGCAACTTGCTGGTGAATTGCGTCACGGCTAATGCGCTCATGGTGCAGCACAATGCTGGCGATAAGCGAAGGCAGAACCAGTAAGTGATGAATATTGTTACGGTAATAGGTCATTAAGACGGCATTTTCGCGTGGCAGAATAATAATATCCCCCATGCTGTCTTTTTCGACTTCAAACTTATTCATCTGCAAAGCGTGTTCAAGCAGCTCTTCAGCCGTTTTGTTCGGCGTGGTTGCATCGGCAGTGTAAGGCACATTGCGCAGTAGCTGCAGATAGCACTCGATTTGCTCAAGCAGTTGTTCACGAGTGAGAGAGCGCTGACGTGAAGCCAACAGTGCCGTAGAACACAAGTTAATTGCGTTGGCCGCCGCCGCATTATTGATATTCACCATAATGTTATCGGCTAAGCTGCTGACGGTTGGGTTTAACCAGCTTGGGCGCTGTGGCTCAATTGGGTCAATAGATTCACGCCAATTTGGTACGCGGTTATTTAAGTATTGGGTCAGTGAAATTGGTTGCCCAAAGTTCACATAGCCTTGACCTAAATTACGCAGTTTACGCAGACCACGCACCATGGAGAAGAAGCCTTCTTTCTCTTTCTCAGCACCGCGCAGCTCTTTCGCGTAAGTGCCTACTTCCATCACATGCTCGTAACCAATATAGATAGGGACGATGGTGATAGGGCGGGAGTCTCCGCGTAGCATCGCTTGTAGGGTCATCGACAAGGTACCGGTTTTCGGTTCCAGTAAGCGACCTGTACGTGAACGACCTCCTTCCACAAAGTATTCAATGGAATAGCCGCGAGCAAATAGCTCACTGAGGTATTCTCGGAATACGGTAGAATAGAGTTTATTGCCCTTGAACGTACGGCGAATAAAGAATGCGCCTAAACGACGGAAAATCGGGCCGGCTGGCCAAAAGTTCAGGTTAATACCCGCCGCAATGTGTGGTGGCACCAAACCTTGGTGATAAAGCACATAAGAAAGCAGCAGGTAGTCCATATGGCTACGGTGAGAGGGCACATACACAATTTCGTGGCCATCTTGCGCCAGCTGGCGAACACGCTCAGCGTGTTGAACGTTGATCCCTTGGTATAAGCGGTTCCATGTCCAGCCTAGTACGCGGTCAGTCAGTCGCACAGCTTCATAAGAGAAGTTGGCGGCAATCTCTTCCATCATCGCCACGGCATTTTGCTGGGCTTTCTGTAATGGAATTTTTTTACTGCGAGCTTCGTCTTCAACGGCTTTTTCAATGGCTTTAGAGGACAGCAGCTTATTAAACAGCTCATAGCGTGCTGGTAATCTAGGCCCTACAGCCGCCAAACGCTGACGAGAGTAATGAATACGTGCTACGCGAGCGAGTTTATTGGCAATGATGGTATCAGTGCCATGCTCTTGTGCCATCTGGCCAAGAGAAATGCTCGGAGAAAAACGCACAAAGCTATCGCGCCCTAACCACAGGACTGCAAAGAATTTTTGCACACCGTTTAAGAGTTTCAGTGGGGCAGGCTTATGCCCTTCGCGACCTGGCGCACGTCCAAACATGACGGATGCAGGTAGCATTTGAATATCAAGATTTGGGTTGTTTTTATGCAAATCCAGATACGCATGGAATATTTTTACTGACTCTTTACGTGGATCTGGGGAGTAGTAACGGAACACGCGCGGGCCATCATCAATAAACACATAGGCTGGGAGCTTGGTGCCATTGATGTCGTTATCCACGAGTGGATCAGGTAAACCAATCGCTAAGCATTGTTGGCGAAGCGTGAGAAGGTCGGACTTTGAGTGATATGGCAAGACGTACAGCGTTGGCTTGTTTGGGTCAAGCTGCAACTCTGTTATCGGGTCCGTTGGGATTAGTTTACTTTTTACCAATAATTTCAGTGGTAAATTCAACGTGTTGTAATATATTTTACGCCATAGTGACATAAATGATTATAGCCTCTTGTTAGTAATGCTGCGCAATCATATCAGAAAGCAATGTTTAGATCTGTTATCGATAATTCACTTTGACTGCAAAAGTTGATTATTGTT
Organism: Providencia sp. PROV202; assembly: GCF_028479565.1. Classification (NCBI taxonomy): domain Bacteria; kingdom Pseudomonadati; phylum Pseudomonadota; class Gammaproteobacteria; order Enterobacterales; family Morganellaceae; genus Providencia; species Providencia sp. PROV202. The sequence goes on from NZ_JAMPNV010000016.1 coordinate 27,739, forward strand.
TAGAAATTAAGGAAAAAATATGGCAAGTCAAACTAAGGGACTCACTCGGGTCATCAAAGCGGCTGGATACTCCCTTAAAGGTTTAAAAGCAGCATGGGTAAATGAAGCTGCATTTCGTCAAGAAGCGGTTGCTGCTATCATTGCGATAATTATAGCTTTTTACTTGGATGTTAGCCAAATTGACAGGATTTTATTGATTGGATCAGTGGTTTTAGTCGCTATTGTTGAGTTAATTAACAGTGCGATTGAGGCGGTTGTTGACCGTATTGGCAGTGAATACCATGAATTATCTGGACGAGCGAAAGATATCGGCTCCGCAGCCGTGTTCGTCACGATAGGATTGGCACTGTTTATCTGGGGAACCGTTTTATGGGCGCGTTATTTTGCGGTTTAGTGGGCTAAAAACAGTAAAAGCGATAAAAAGCCAGAAATTCATCAACAAATGCAGATTTTGGCTAATTTAACAGTTCCCAATACCCATTTACCTGTATATACTCACAGTCTGACTGTATAAACAAACAGGGGAACGGGATGAAAGCACTGACAGCTCGACAACAGCAAGTTTACGATCTGGTGCGTGACCACATTTCGCAAACGGGCATGCCACCAACACGCGCTGAGATAGCAGCAAGTTTGGGTTTTCGTTCGCCTAATGCGGCAGAAGAACATTTAAAAGCCTTAGCTCGTAAAGGGGTAATTGAAATTGTTTCTGGAGCTTCCAGAGGCATTCGTCTGTTGTTAGAAGAAGAATCCGAAGATTTAGGACTTCCTCTGATTGGACGTGTTGCTGCCGGCGAACCATTGCTTGCACAAGAACATATTGAAAGCCATTACCAAGTCGACCCAGAGTTATTTAAACCACACGCGGATTTTTTATTACGCGTAAATGGTATGTCGATGAAAGATATCGGTATTATGGATGGTGATCTACTTGCGGTACATAAAACACAGAATGTCCATAATGGGCAAATTGTTGTGGCACGTATCGAAGATGAAGTCACGGTTAAACGCTTTAAGCAACAAGGTAATCGCGTTGAACTTATTGCTGAAAACGCTGATTTTGCACCAATCGTGGTTGATTTGCGCGAACAGAATTTTACCATTGAAGGTCTGGCTGTTGGGGTTATCCGTAACAGTGATTGGCATTGATGATGAGTGATTGAGTCTGGCAGCAGACTCAATATCTCTTTTCCGAATAGCCTTTCTTTATAGAGTTATTTTCACTTTTTACTTCTTTATATAGACCTTCTTTATATAGCCATTTTTCATGTTGCTATATAGATCCCTTTCTTTTACTTCCTGTATATCTCTTCTTCTATATCACTTCTTTTTTGAACTGACTGTATTGTGATGGTCATGGTCACAGAGTTCGTGATCTTGGCAATTGGAAACCTCAAAACATTTTTGGCATAAACCATGGTTTTCTACCACTGTATGTCTGAGATGAAAATGATTTTCTTCGGCTAGTGTGCTAATCGCTTTTTCGATGGTTGTGCAGTCACTTTCGGTCACATTGCCACAATTATCACAAATTAACATCACTGAAATATGGCTTGGATTATCGACATGGTGACAAACCACATAGCTGTTTGTGGATTCAATTTTATGAATAAACCCTTGTTCCATGAGGAACTCTAAACCGCGATAAACGGTAGGTGGTTTAGCCTGAGGCTCTATTTCACGCAGTAAATCTAGCAAATCATAAGCACTGATCGCACCGTGTTGCTGCGCAATTAACCGCAGAACAGTCTCTCTTTGTGGGGTTAAACGCACGCCTCGAGCCTGACAAATACGTTCGGCCGTTGTAAGCAGCTTGTCTTCACTGATTGTTTTCATCTTGTTTGGCCCCACCTAGATAGCTTCAAGTTTTTATTACTGTTTAGTTTACCATAACTTCCATTTCTGTTGTGTTTGAAATAGTGGTGATGAAATAAACAGTTTTTTTACTAAATTGAATACGCAATTTTAACTTTAATAAAGGTAACGTTAATAAAGAATGAATACCTTATTTAAAAGGTGGATTTTTTTATTTTAAATAAATCATTAATTGCTGCATTTTAGTTAATCATTGAGTGTTAATTTTAACTAAATAAAAACAATTATTGAAATTCATTGTTACTATTTGACGTTGATTTTAATTAAGACTTATCTTACCTCTTGTTTTTTATGTAGCGATTACTGGTGTAAAAAAGACATGAAACAGATGTTAAATCTAATAAATTTGCATATGTACGGTTTATTAAATTGTATATAAATATAAATATAGATTTTTATATTTATAGATTTTTTGCAATATTTAGACATTTTTATAAATGCAAAATGAAGCCTTTATATAAATCTTTCTAAGTAATTCATCATTTCTTCAGGTTTAAGCACTCATTCAGTGGATAAAAATTGTTTATCTGCACTTTGTCGATATAAAAAACCAAGTTAACGCTTTATTTGGGTGGTTTTTGACAACATATGTCACGTATGTAGAATTGACATCAGAAAATATCACAAGGTAGTTATCAGAATTCATTTAGTGTTCTATATCAATTTTAATTAATTAATGAATGACTCAGTAATTAATTTAGAAGTGAGAATGTTGGCTTAATGAGTTCTGTTTTTTAAATCACATAAATGAGATGGATCTCGTTTATATAAAAAAATCTCTAACCTGAATGAAATTCATCAAGTAGGAAAGCTAGAGGAATTTTCAAGGATGCACTGTTTAAGTAAATAGACTTGATTTTGCATCAGTGAAAACAGGACAGAGAAAAAGAGAAATAGCAGTTCCTACTCATTTAAAGGAAAACTTTTATGAAACTGAATAAATTAGCATTAACTCTAGCTTTAGGTTTAGGTGTTGGCGTTTCTGGTGCTGCTTTAGCTGCTGATCCAGTAGAAAGCTCACAAGGTGAAATCCGTTTTACTGGTTTCATTAACGACGTTCCATGTTCAATCGATGCTGACAACCTGAAGCAATTAGTTGAATTCGGCGAAATCGCGTTACACGAACTGACTTCTAACCAATTCCGTTCAGACAGCAAAGCGTTCGATATCGTTCTGAAAAACTGCTCTACTGAAACTTACAAAAACGCAAAAATCACATTTACTGGTTCTACAGTAAACGGTTTCCAAGGCTTCACTGGTGACTTACTGGGCTTAGGCGGTAAAGTTAAAAACGCGGGCATCGTAATTTCTACACGTGATGGTGCTGACACACCTATTGAATTTGGTAAAGCATTCCCAGGCACTGGTGATGGCTACGCGTTAAGCAACGGTGACGGTTCAGAAACTACTCTGCATTTTGCTGCATACGTTAAAGGTAACGAAGACCCAACTAAGAAAGCAACAACAGGTCGTTTTGACACTGTAGCTAACTTCAAAATTATTTACCAATAATAGTCAGTTTCTATAGAGAATAATATGGCGTAGTCATACGCCATATTTCTTATATCGTCTTCACTGTATTTGTTTGTATAGGCGCATAGTTAATGAAAAGCATGAAGCTAAATCTAATTACAAAATTAATGCTTTTAATGTTAACGCCAATGGTTGCATTCTCTGAAGAGGCCGTTGATTTTAACACCGACTTCATTGATTCTGAAGGTAAAGAAAACGTCGACTTCAGTAAGTTCTCTCACGCCAACTATGTCCCTCCTGGGGATTACTCTTTAGCGATTGAAGTTAACCGCGCTAAAGTTTCTATGGAACAACCTATCACCTTTTTTAATCCTAATTACGACGACAAAGTTTCGTTGGCATGTATCACGCCTGAAATTTATGCATTATTGGGATTAAAAAAGGAGTGGAATAGCCAAGTCAAATGGCTAGATGATGGAAAATGTTTGGATATTCGCTCAGTTCCGGATATGACCATTCAAGGAGATTTGGCAAAGAACATTGTACAGTTCAATATTCCTCAGGCCTACATGGAGTACTCAGACCCTGATTGGGACCCACCATCTCGTTGGGATGACGGGATCATGGGTGCATTTATTGACTATAACGCGACAGGACGCGTTGTTAATAAACAAACCGGCGATAAAGGAACGAAATCAGGTCTGACGGCCACAGGGACAATGGGGGCAAACTTCGGTGCATGGCGTTTGCGTGCAGATTGGCAGACTCAAAATGGTGAGTTGAATAAAGGCAGCAAATCATGGTCTTGGAACCAATTATACGCCTATAGAGCGATTCGTTCACTGAGTGCGCGTTTGACACTCGGGGAGCAATATTTAGCATCAAACCTGTTTGATAGTATTCGTTATGTTGGGGCAAGCATAGAAACCAACGAATCCATGTTGCCACCTCGCTTACAAGGCTATGCGCCTGAAATTGCGGGTGTTGCAAAAACGAATGCGACAGTCATGGTAAAACAAGATGGTCGTATTATTTATCAAACAGAAGTTAGCCCAGGTCCATTCCGTATTCAGGATGTGAACTCATTCGGTGGCGGTACGCTGGATGTGGTGATCCAAGAACAAGATGGCACAACAAGCAGCTATAGAGTGGAAACCTCTCGACTAGGTACGTTGACACGCCCGGGACAGCTAATCTATCAATTTGTGATGGGTAAACCGACGAAAGATGATCATGATACTCAAGGCCCTGCATTTAGCATGGGGTCGCTCTCTTGGGGGGCGACAAACAATATCACGGTTTATGGTGGTTTACAGGCATCCTCTGAATATCAAAACGTTGCATTTGGTTTAGGTCGTGACTTTGCGCCATTTGGTGTTTTATCTGGAAACATCAACATTTCTCGCGCGCAAATGGGTCGACTGGATGACAATGAAACGTTAACCGGTAACTCTTATAACCTAACGTATTCTAAGCAGTTTGATGAAATTAACAGTCAGATCACGTTTGCGGGTTATCGATTCTCTGAACGAAATTATATGTCAATGAGCCAGTTTATTGACCGTCGCTATAAAGGCGATACGGTCGATAGCGGTAAAGAGCTTTATACCATTATCTTTGGTACGGCGTTCCCTGATTATAACGCCAACATGTATTTAAACTATTCGCACCAAACTTATTGGAATAGAGCATCAACCAACCAGTATAACTTTACGCTTTCAAACTATTTTGATATCGGCAAAGTTAAAAATATCAGTCTGAGCTTAACGGCATATAAAACGAAATCACGTGACAGTGATGATGATGGTGTTTATTTAAACCTCATGATCCCATTAGATAAAAATGAGTCGAGCATAAGCTATTCCGGTTCTTATTCTGGGGGAAATAACTCTAATAACGTTAACTATTATAGCCGAATTGATAATCGCTCTTCTTACTCGGTATCTGCGGGTAACTGGGATAAAGATAAAGTTACGACTGCGGGTACATACAGTTACGATGGTGATAGAAGCCAGCTGAATTTGAGTGGTACCTATACTCAGGATAACCAAACTGCCGTTTCTATGCAGTTAAAAGGCGGTATGACAATGACGGGTGAAGGTGGCGCAATACACCGTAATAACTCAATTAATGGCGGATCTAGAATATTAGTCGATACTAATGGTGTCGCAGATGTACCCATCTTAAATGGAGTAACACCAGTGAAAACCAACCGTTATGGTAAAGCGGTGATTACTAGTGTGATGGACTACAACCGTAATAACTTAAATATTGATCTGAAAAATGTACCGGACAATGCAGAAGCACTGCAATCGACACAGTATGCAACCCTGACAGAAGGTGCCATTGGTTACCGTAAATTCAATGTCATCACGGGTGAAAAATTAATGGGAATTATCAGCTTAGCTGATGGAAGCTACCCACCATTTGGGGCTTCAGTGAAAAATGCGAAGAAAGTAGAAGTTGGAATTATTTCAGATAAAGGTTTTGTTTACTTAGCGGGTGTTAACCCATCAGAGTCGCTTGATGTGACATGGGGTGATGATACGTCATGTCATATTCAACTGCCTGAAAAATTAGATAGCAACATGGAGCACGATGTTTTACTGCCATGTAAATAATTAAAAAAAATTTTTAACGTCAACGGTGAAAATATGAATTTATTAACTAAACGCAATGCGGTCGCTATTTTAAGCGCCTCATTACTGGCTCAATCAGCTTATGCAGCCATTGCTATTGATAGAACTCGTGTGATTTACAACGAGGGCGATAAATCAGTGAGTGTAGGTTTAAGTAATGAACACAAAACTAGCCCTTATTTGGCGCAAGCATGGATAGAAAACGATAAAGATGAAAAAGTAAATTCCCCTTTTATTGTGACGCCGCCGGTACACCGACTTGAGGCGGATTCAAAAAGCCAAATTAAAATTCAGTCTGTGCCTGCTATCGCTAAATTACCGAAAGATCAGGAAAGCGTTTATTACCTAAACGTGCGAGAAATACCACCGCGTAGTGAGAAAGCCAACGTATTACAAATTGCGTTACAAACAAAAATAAAACTGTTCTATCGTCCAGCTGCAATTGCGACGAAAGAAAGAATGGAAACTATTCCTCAAGAAAACGATATAAAACTGGTGAAACAGGGTGGTGGATACATTGTCAAAAACCCAACCCCTTACTTCTTATCAGTCACTAAATTCAGCAAAGGTAAGACAGAAGTTGCCGATTTTGAACCTATTATGGTTCCACCTCGTGGTGAAGCTAGCTTAGGAAAAAATACAGGAGATATCGGGACATCACCAACCTTAGTATATCTCAACGATTTTGGCGGTACGATTGACTTGAAATTTAACTGCAGCGCGGTTGAGTGTTCTGTCGTACCTAGAAAATAAGGTCTACCGCTATGATGTCTATTAAAAATTTAGCCAAGGTATTATTGATATCATCGACTCTTTTTACGTCAGGTGCCTTTGGATTTTCAGGCTACCTATATGTAGAAATTAAAGGTGTCGTCTTATCCAAACCCTGCCAGATTAATAATGGACAAGCCATAGAAGTCGATTTTGGCGATGTCATGACCACGCGTATTGAAGGTGAAGTGTATAAACAGCCAATGAACTACACCATTACCTGTAAAGATGGCGTTCAACCAAAATTGAATATGTATATTGACGGCACGCCCGCTGCGTTTGACCAGCGGGTACTTAAAACGAGTGTCGATAATCTCGGTGTCCTTTTTAAGGCGGATGCTAGTGATTTTCCATTAAAAACTAGGCGTGGCTTTAACTTTGCATCACCGACTAAATTATTTGCGGTGTTGGTGAAGAAAAGTGGTGCTGATTTACCAGCGAAAGCCTTCACGGCTAATGCGACACTCAAAGTTGAGTATCAATAAGGGTGATAAACATGCGGGACATTTATAAGCTTATTGGGGTGTTTTTACTGTTTATCTTATTCCCTTTCTCTTCAATGGCGAAAGATAACGAAACAGATATTCTGATTAAAGGTAATTTAATCACGCCGCCACCGTGCCATATTGATAATGGTAAAGATATTGAAGTGGAATTTGGTAACGTTTCCATTAAATCCATTCAAGGGAATGCTCAAAAGAGACAGGTGAATTACCAAATTCAGTGTGAAGAAAACAAGAACAACTGGGCCATGTATTTAACATTAAATGGCGCAAAAAGTGCATTTGATACTAATGGGTTGAATACAGGAATTACCAACCTTGCAGTTAAATTTCAACTGGGCGATCAAACTTTAGATTTAGGCAAAAAATATTTAATTAACCCAAGTAACCCTGGGGTACTTTGGGCTGTATTGGTTCGTGATGGTAATAAAGAGCTGAAAACGGGCGACTTTATTGCAAACGGAACCATGCTAGTGGAGTACCAATAATGAATAAGAAAATACGTTTTGGAATTTTATTTGCATTACTGGGAAACCTCGCTGTGGTAGCAACGACGCCTGCGCAAGCCGCGCAGAATAATATGAAAATCAAAGGGACTCTGGTGAACGCACCTTGTGTGGTGTTACCAGAAAACTCAAAGGTTGAAGTCGATTTTGGTGATATCCGACTGTTGGATATCTATGAGCCGGGATTTCAATTTCCTAATGAACCCTTCACGTTAGTGTTATCAGATTGCGATTTGACCATTGCACAAAAGTTGAAAGTGAAATTCTCTGGAACTGAAAACTTATTGTTGCCGGGTTCCCTTGCGTTGACGGGCAGCGACTTAAACCCAGGACTCGGTATTTTTATTGAGTTAACCGATGGAACTCCGATGAAAATTAATCAATTTTCATCGCTAATGCCAATCAGTAAAGCGGGTAAGAATGAATTACAGTTTAATTCATTTATCAAAGCGACATCGGATGTTGTGAATAATAAACAAGTGAAAGTCGGTAAAATATCAGCCACTGCAACATTTATATTTGAGTACGAGTAATTTTATTATCAAAGTGTATTGCTTTGATTTAACTAAGCTTTATTAAGTAAATAAAGAGAACTGAAATGGGAAAACGAATTCAAAGGTTATTTTTAATACCGTTGCTTTTTATAAGCTCTCTTGGTTATGGGTCGACATATTTCTCGTATGTTGAAGATATTGTCTCTTCAGGGAGTAGCCATACCTATTATTACCAATTTGATTATTGGAGAGCTAACTCTTCTACGGAACCAAACCCATGTGTTTCTGTTCTAGGTTCTGGTGGTGCTAGGAACTGTTATTTTACGATTAACCATTTACATACAGCGCCAAATATTGGGGGCGCAGGGTCTCGTAAAGACTGGGAGTGTTCCATAAATTTCGCGACTTATCCGACGATGCAATCAATTATTGATGCAGCGCAAAACCAATGCGGTTTGAGTTTTCCTAAAAGAGGGGATAGTCGTCACTCCGGATCTATTACAGCAGATGAGTGTGTCGGTATCTTTTTAGACACAAACCGCACTAGTAGCTCTGCGAAAATGCTACCTGGTGGAATTTGTGGTATTGCGCCGCCACCTGCAGGTAAGTGTTATTTCAGCTATGTTGCAAATAACCGAATGGAATTAGATCACGGTGCATTGAATACAGGGGATCTGAATGGCAATACGCAGCGTGGATTCTTCTCTGTTGTTTGTAACCAAAACATGCGAGTAAAAGTTTCTTCAAACATGTTGCAAGAGTATGTGAATTTACGTCCGAATGGTGAATTGATGTCACGAGTGACATTGAATGGTCAACCAGCTTGGTTTGGTACGATTATCAATGCAAGAGCAAATACAAATGAGCTTGTGACAGTAGAATCTGTATTGAAAACGAATGGTACGGTTGCACCGGGTAACTTTAGTGGTGTGATTACACTGGTAATGACCATTCCATGATGTAAAGCGTTAAGAATTTTGTATTCGTCATTTTCCCATGTTGACGGTTTTGCCTACTTAAACGTAAATGTTGGTAGGCTTTTTTTTAATCTTTTTTATTTATTCTAAAGTACACATTTTTAATATAGAAATTATTAAGCTTTATTCTTATTCAACATAGCAAGTGAAGGCAGAGTATGCCTCATCCTTCAAAATATAAACATTATCTTCCATTCTAGTGATATTCACATAATACTTTATTTTGTCTTTCTCCAATTGAATGAAATTGGAAAATACTTCATTAGGGGTGCTATCAGAGTTTGTCACTGATGAAGAATTCATCACGATGGAATAATTACCCTTTTTATCTACCGGTGTATAGGAAAAATAAATAGCACGATCTAATCGATAAATGGTTTCTTGGTTTTTTATATAACCATAAAAATTCATTCTTCCATTATGATTGTCTGAAACCTGTAATGACATTTTAGATTTAAGGATAATACCATCCGGTGTGCCATTTTCTTTTATCCAAACAATTTCAGAATGACAAAGTTTCACATCATCTTTATCTTTTGCAAAGGTAACATAAGTAATGGGGATAATAACCGCAGCTAGAGCCGCAGTAATAAAATACTTTTTCATTTAAATTCTCTGATCGTTAATAGAAACACAGTCAAACTTATTATTTTTTTCTTTACAAACGCTAATTGCAGCATTTTTATCGAATGAGTAAGAGGCATTGACATCTGAAAGAACAATAATTCGTTTTGGTTCTTCGCAGGCAATATTATATTTATCTAGCTTTTTATTAATAAAATCGAGATTGGTTTTTTTTGCCTGTTCATTCATTTTGATAGGTGATTGAAATACGCAATTATCTCGGTTTCCAAACGTTGTATAGCTGTTCCTTTCATCATTATTTTGTTTTAGTGTATTGATAAATAAGTAAAATGAGCCTATCAAGATGAATGAAATGATAGCGAATAAAAGCATTCTACCTTTTAGATTACTATTTTTAGAGGTAATAATTTCTGAAGTTGAAATGGTTTTTTTTGTTGAATCATCGGTACTATTACTTATTGAAGCATTAAATTCTACAATTTCATTTTTACCCTCGGAAATAGAGACTTTTGTAAGTTCAGTATTTTGGGGTATTAGCAAACTCTTAGATGGGGTGACAAGTGTTTCTGTTATCCCATAATTATCTGTGGTGATAATTTCACTAGGTACAGTTTGTTTGTTGTCATTATCCATTGCAATACTGGATAGATGACTATCAATTCTAAATCCTTTTTTGGGAACCGTAACAATTGTTTTTGGATCAATACCAACCAGCTCAAGTTTTTTCCTTATTTCGCTGATATAGGTGTTTAAATTATTATTTGAGCCAACCAGGCCATATTCTTCCCAAACATTTGTAAGAAGTTCGTCTCGGGTAGCAATGCCTTTCTTTAAATTTAATAAAAGGATTTCACCAAATAATCGAGCGGCAGGTTTAGATAATTCAATATGTTGATCTGGATCATCTTTTAGAAAAATACGACTTGTCCTGTGCTCAAAAATAAACTTGTTATCGATTGTATAATCATGTTTTTCAATCATAGTTATCGTCTGCTCTCTGAAATTCAAATAATTCAATAGCTAAGCCACCATTAATTAGTGGCTTAATGTAATTTAAGTTAAATTTATTCTGGGGGTTTATATATTTTTATTAATTTAATTATGAGTATAGTCTAAATAGGGATTGGAATAACTTCAAGTATTCGGGGATGAGCTTTTTTGCTATAAATTAGCAAAAATATTGATTTGAATATCATATCGGAGTAATAAACTAAATAAAATATTATCGCTAGTTTATTATTATAAATACATTCATTTTCGTTGTGATATCGGTAGATAAAACTAAATTTTGAGGTTGTTAAGTAGAGTTATTTATAAGAATTATCCTAAGGGATTTCGCTTAATTCTATTTATAGGTCAAATTAACTGATAAGACAATTTATTTCTCAATTTATAAGGCAAGAAAGTAATATCTTGCCTTATATAATTACGTATTAGTATTTATATTCAATTCCTAGCCAATAGTTGCGACCTTCTTCTATATAGCCATCGGTATATTCATAGGACTTGTCGAACAAGTTGTTGACTGAGCTGTTCACGGATAGCCCATGCCCTAAGTCATAATCCACGCGGAGATCGGTTTTGGCGAAGCCGCGTACCTTATCTTCACTGTCCACATAGTTAAATGCCCAGCTTCTAGCTTCTTCTGTAATCGTAATGCTCATTGGCTCATATGGCGTGAATTTCACCCAAGCAAACGCTTTGTGGGTTGGCAGCTCTGAAACATGGCGTACGCTATAATGTTTCGGATCGGCGTGGATATAGCTGTAGTTTACACCTGCTTCCATCCAATCGGTGATTTGCCCTGTGGTGCCTAGATCTGCGCCGATATAATCCACTTTGCCGCTATTACGGTTTTGCAGTAATGCACCACCTTTTTTATTTTCGCCTACATGGTGCGCCATAATGGCATCAGAAACGTGGTTATAGTAGGTACTTGCTGTATAGCTCCACACTGGAGTGAAATGCCCTTTGTAAGTTAAATCAAAGGTCAGTGCGCGCTCAGCATCTAAATGCGGGTTAATGAGGAATGAATCATCATTCTTCATTTTGTTCTCGGTATAGCGCTCTTTCTGTGTTGGGAAACGTGTTCTTTCGGATACAGAGAATTGAACGGTATCTTCATTTTCTAAATGGTAACGCGCCATCATTTCCCAGTTAAAGGCATGTTGGTTGTTATTGTCATAATGTTGAACGCCTTCCATTGCGCCGGTTTTTTTATTGTATATATAGCGTTTTCCATCATCACTATCGCGCCAGTCATAGCCAATTCCGCCGATGATATCGAGCTTATCTGTCGCGACCCATTGGTATTCGGTGGAAACAGACCAGGTTTGATCTTTATAACGGTCAAATGGATTGGTTTTATTACTGCGGGAGCGGTGAACGTCTTCTTTCCAGTGTGCAGCAAATGACAGCATATCTAATTCGCGTACGGTAAAGTCAGCGCGTAAATCGGCACCATTGCTGTAGTCATCATAGCGGCTGTAATTCATGTTCCAGCTTTTATATTCATCGTAGCTTGTGCTTTTTTTCTTTTTCTTCTTATCGTTATCGGTGTACTGATGAAGCGTATTTTTAAAACTGTCGTGGTATAAGCGGCTCTGTACGGCGATATCTTCGGTGATTTGTGTTGTACCACTAAAGTAGATACTTTCTTTATCATAGGCAGGCCATTGCCAACGCTGTAGCCCTTTTTTTACATCAGGGTCAATCTTTGTAGCACTATCTTTAGATCCATCTTGCTTAATATAAGTCACTACATACTCATCGGCTTCTCGTGGCGTCCAGCCCATTTTCAACATCAAACGCTTATCATCGGTGGAGGAGTTAGTACGGCGCCCGTGAGTCCCTGCATAAGGGTTATTATCGTCAGAGCTAGGCAGGCCCATAAAGCGCTGTTTATATTGGCTACCACTGACTTGAATAAAACCTAAATCATTGCGACCACCAAGGCGGGCGCTAACGTTATGGGCATTATCTGCACCACGCGCAAAGCCTTGGTTCAGGCTGATATTCGCTTCAAATGGTTTTTTCGGGGTGGCGGTGGTTAAGTTGATGGCACCGCCCATTAAGTTCGGGCCTTGTAACAGGGAAGTATACCCAGTCGAAAGCTCGACACTCGCCAGTTCACTGGTCATAAAGCGCCCAAGATCAAGGGTACCGTCATAAGGAACATAAGTCGGGATACCGTCGAAGAAAACAGGAACTTGGCGGCTGTCAAAGCCACGCACGTTCACTTGAGTTTCGTTACGGTTTCCGGATTTTTGAATCGCCACGCCGGGTAGGGTGCTGAGGGCTTGAGCCACGTTGGTTTTATTGAGTTGCTTCATTTGCGACTCAGTGATCACGTTAGCATCAGCGGCGAGTGGGGTGCTCCAGACGGACATCACATCGCGGTTAGCATCAGCTTGTGCCTGATTATTCTCTGGAGAGGTCGTTGCTGCTTGCCCCTGTGCTGCGAATAACGCCATTCCTATCAAATAGGTAATTTGTTTTATTTTCATTATTAATAATTTCCAGTTAGTTTTTCCTGCGATTTATATCGATATATTTATTTTTATATAACGATGGGCGTCGCTTTTGCCATAAAACACCATCCCGCGGTTAGCCGCAGGATAAGGTTTTAAATCTATGTATTTGGGTCGTTAAGATTTAAATATCTGTACTTTGATGTCTCTCGGGTTTGCGTAATAGGGCGCTGAAGTCACCAACAGAGGAATCCCTGTTTGCGCAAAGCTTTCGATAGTTTGCAGGTTAACGCCACCGGCAATAGATAATCGGCAGCAGGATTTTTTCTCATTCACCAAGCGTTGTAATTGCTGAATCTGCTCCACAGGAAGTTTATCTAGCTGCACAATATCGGCGTTAGCAGCAATGGCAAGCAGGGCTTGCTGATAGTCATCGGCTTCAACAATGATTTGCTTCTCTGGGGCGGCCGCTCGTAACGTATCGACATGTGACTGCCAATCATCGGGGTTGGCGAGGCAGTTGCGATGATTGGTAAACAGCAAGATAGTTTCTGCGCTACCCGCACGATGGATAATGCCACCGCCGGCGAGGATCGCGGTTAATGCAAGGGGCTTGGTCGTGGGAATCGTTTTTCGCGTGCAAGCGAGCTGCCCATTAGGGTGATATTTTTTTAATATCATAACCATTTGATGGGTGTAGTGACTGACGCCACCGCACCATTCCAAGACATTCTGGACTGCCTTCCATCCTTGATGCAGTGCTTCAACCGAGCCAGACGCGCTAATCAAGCGGCTTTGTGGCTCCACAATATCTCCGTCACGAAATAGGCATTCGCTGCGTATGCCCAGCTTTGTGAGCATACGTTGGGCGATATCCAACCCGCTGACACAGCCGCCAAGCTTAGAGGTAAAGGTCATGGTGCCTTGCTGGGTGTGTAAGCCAAGGGCACGGCTGGTGAGATCCCCGTATTGGATATCGTCGAGCAGCAACTGGTCAATCAGGGCGTCAGGCACGTAGATCATAATGTCAGTTCCGCTTCATCTACCACATCCCATGAGACCATCGCCCAATCGCGGGATGGGAACGGTAGGGGTTTGCCGTCTGCGGTTTGTTTTTGGTAGTAAGCACGCAGTTTTTCAATTTCTTCTTCGGTGAGATCTTTGAGAGACCAATTTACGCTATCGATAAACGCATCCACGTTATCGAATCCACCTCGGTTCGGACTTTTAATAAAGTCGACACGGGCGTGGATCCCCATTTGATGCAGGACATTCACGGCATAGATATAGGTTGGCAAGCTAACCACTTCACGCCCAATTTCGCGGATAATTCTTTCATCAATAAATGTCGGGTTAACGGTGTGGGTGGTATATACGCGCAGGTTAGTTTGGCGGTTGAGTTTTAACATTGCGGCTTTTAAGTCATCCACGAGAGTAGAGCGAGAAGCCACCGAAATATCGGCTTTTGGTAAATCGCCCCAGCTATCTTCCCACGCAAGGGTTTTAAATTGTGCATTGGTGATATTCATCTCTTTGGCACGAATATTGGCCATTTCGAGCATACCTGCGCTGTAGTCAATGCCGGTGACAGATTGAAATTGGTTAGCGAGATAAAGGCTAATAGAGCCGGGCCCACATCCCACATCCAGCAAAGTTTTTGCACCCGTAAAATCCATTAATTGGCGAAAGCGAATTAAGTATGGATCGTTCGGATTGGCACAGTTTTGCGCCATTTGGTGGGCTTTTTTATCCCAATGTTCTGGTTCTTTGCGTGTGCGTTGGGCTTGTTGCATATGCTGCTGATACATCGAGGCAAAATCGAGTTGGTGAATAAGCATGATCCCTGACCTTAACAAGTAAAATTGAGTGGAAGCTGAAAATGCGCCGTAATACTCGGTGCATCGATATTATAGAGTTCTGCCAAGTTAGTGAGCGTTAACATACTTTGAGTCGAGCCTTGCCGTGCCTGCTGTTGTTTGTTGAGTAAAATCACATGGTCGGCAATGGCGGCGGCATGTTGGGGATGATGGGTGGACATCAACACCGTGATCCCATGCTGCTTCAGCGTTTCGATATGCTGTAACAGCCGAATTTGATTGCCAAAATCGAGGCTTGCCGCAGGTTCATCCATAATCAATAATTTGGGTTTTTGGACTAAGGCTCTGGCAATTAAAACGAGCTGCTTTTCTCCCCCACTGAGAGTGCTATACAAGCGCTCTGCAAGGTGTTCAATGCCAAATTGGGTCAATTGCTCCATGGCACTGGCTTTTTCTTTTTCTCCCGGTAGGCTGAACGCAGAGAGAGAGGGGGTCAGTCCCATCATCACCATATCGACCACTGAAAACGTAAAGGGCGTATCGTGAGCTTGGGGTACGTAAGCAATCACTTTCGCGATACGCTGTTTCAGCTGGTTGATGGATTGCCCTTGTAAGCAGATGTCCCCAGCAATGGCAGGAAGCAAACCTAATAAGGTTTTCATTAAGGTCGTTTTTCCACACCCGTTCGCGCCCAGCAAGCAGGTCATCTCACCTTCAGGTAAATGCAGGTTAATGCCTTCAATAATGGCTTGGCGGTGGTAGCCAATCGCCACATTGTCTAAGGTTAAAATACTCATTTAACCCGCCTTGTTTGCAGCAAAATGGCTAAGAAAAAAGGCGCGCCCACGGCGGAGGTTAAGATCCCAAGAGGTAGCTCAATGGCGGCAATGGTGCGAGCTAGCGTATCGGTGATCAGCAGTAAAATAGCGCCGATGGCCACTGCCGCAGGGAGCTGATAGCGGAAGTTAGCACCCACTATCATTCGCGTAATATGGGGAACAATCAGCCCCACCCAGCCAATAATGCCGGCAATTGACACGGTGCTGGCGGTAATCAGTGTTGCGCTAACAATCAAAATGGTGCGATTGAGCGTAACATTCACCCCTAAGCTTTTGGCTTCTTCATCGGATAAACTTAGCAAATTCATGCGCCAACGCAGCATTAATAAGGGGATAAAACCCACTATCATGATGGGCAGGACTGACCATAAATCTTGCTGAGTAATGGAAGACAAACCACCCAGTAGCCAGAACGTGATAGAGGGAAGCTGCGTGTAGGGGTCGGCTAATATTTTCATTAATGAGATGGCTGAGCCGCAAATCGCACTGATGGCAACGCCAACCAGCACAAGGGACAGAATCGGGTCGTGCTGGTGTGCCAAACGGGCGATAAAATAGACTACGGCAACGGTGATTAACCCACCCACAAAAGCAAACAGTTGGATGGAAACCAGAGATTGCCCGAGAAATATCCCTAAAACAGCCCCGACGCCCGCCCCTGCGGAAACCCCTAAAATATCGGGGGATACTAGCGGGTTACGGAACATGCCTTGGTAAGCCGCGCCGGCAATCGCCAGCCCTCCACCGATTAAAATGGCGGCTAAGACGCGCGGAAAGCGAATTTGCCAAAATACCGTGTTGCTGCGAGGGTCGTCCACAGGCGCTTGGATAAACAAGCGATAGAGCTCTTCCAAGGTTAGTGAGTATTTACCACTGATTAATGCCATCAGAAAACAGAGTAGCAAAATAGCCATCAATAATAATGGTTTAGTTTTGGTGTTGAGCCAGCTCGCCGTCATGACCTTTCCATTAGCAAGTCGACCTGCTCTTGAGTGAGCGATGAGTGATAGAACAGCTCAAAAAATTGCCTGAGATCGTGAGTCATCGTCTCTTCAACTGCTTTATCAAAGTGGCTTTGTAGGCGGCGCATGCCCAATAAACGGTTGATCCCCGGAGGGCCATCTAACCAACCAAATGGCATACCACTGAAGACGAAAAGATTATTCGATGAGACAGCTTTGAGTCCTGCCCATAATGGCGAGCGAGTGATTAATTCAACTGATTCATCATATTGGGTGATGATGATATCGGGTTCCCACTGGTACAGCTGTTCCATGGAAACATCGGTCAAACCGTGGAAGCCATCGATATCCACCACATTGCGAAAACCGAGCATTTCGATGGCTTCAGTATGAATAGAGCCTTTTGTTCCAGTTTGTAGCCCTTTTGCACCTCTGGCGAGGTAAAAACTGAGGGGTTTTTGTTGTTGAGTTAGTGCAAATTGTTGCGCATTGCTAAGATAGCGTTCTGCTATCATACTCAGTTTTTCAGCTTGCTGATTAACATTCAATAGACGACCAAGTTGACGCAGCTGTTGCGGAGCATCAATCAGCTTGCCGTCCATCAGCAAATACGGGATGCCGGTTTGTTTAGCCACTTTTTCCGCTTGGGAACGGTAGGTTTCATCGATATTGCCAGTATCGAGGATCAAATCAGGATGGTAAGCCAATAATTGTTCAAGGGATAACGTGCTACCTCGTCCCGCAAGACGACCATAAACAGGCAAATTCATCCATTGTGGCGCAAACAGTTCACTATTCCCTTTTTTCAAGTTAATTGAGGCAAAACCCACCATTTTTTCTGGGGCGAGGGCAAACATCAGTAAGTCTGCGGGCGGGCCCGCCGTGATCACTTTTTGAATATTACCGTTTGCAGGTAAAGTACCGAATAATGCCTCTGCGACAGGGCTGCGACTAAATGCAGGTAAACTGTAGAATGCCGCAAGGACAGCGCAGGATTGGATAAAATGTCTTCTGTTCATTGCCATAATTAATATCGTTATACTTATATTTATATAGCGCGAAAATTAGCGAAGTCAGGCAACAGAGTCAACAGTAAAAACGAGATAGCACTGAAAAGTCGATGTTTCTGTGATTTAAAGCAATATCAAGGATTGATATCCACTGGCAGATCGCAGAACATAGCGAAATATAACGGCGTATTATAGATAATCTGGGATATATGAAGAATAAAAGACCTTCTTTGCAAGATGTAGCCGACCGAGTCGGTATCACAAAAATGACGGTGAGCCGTTTTCTGCGTAATCCTGAGCAAGTTTCAGAATCCTTGCGCGGGAAGATTGCCAGTGCAGTGGAGGAATTAGGCTATATCCCAAATAAAGCACCTGATATTTTGTCGAATGCCACAAGCCACGCCATCGGCGTTCTATTGCCATCATTAACCAACCAAGTTTTTGCGGAAGTGATCCGCGGTATTGAAGCCGTGACCGACAAACATGGTTATCAAACCATGTTGGCGCACTATGGTTATCGTGCAGAAAAGGAGGAAGAGCGCCTCACTTCGCTGCTTTCTTACAATATCGACGGCGTGATTTTAGCGGAACGTACCCATACCGAGCGCACGTTACGCATGCTTAAAACCGCAGGTATTCCCGTGGTTGAAATCATGGATAGCATCACTCCCTGTTTTGATTCCGCAGTCGGTATTGATAACTTTGAAGCGTCTCGCCAAATGACGCAGGCGATGATCGACCGTGGCTGCCGAAAAGTAGTCTATTTAGGGGCAAGGCAGGACGAGCGGACAATCATCCGTTTGGAAGGCTATGAAAAAGCCATGCTCGATGCCAAACTGACTCCACGTAATTTAATGACTCAAGAGAGCTCCTCTTATTCTCTTGGTGCGCAATTACTTCAAGAATGCCGCGTAAGATATCCCGATACGGATGGGCTATTTTGTACCAACGATGACTTAGCCATAGGCGCGATTTTTGAATGCCAGCGTTTAGGGATTAATGTCCCCAACGATTTGGCTATTTCGGGCTTCCACGGTCATGATGTGGGGCAGGTGATGACACCGAAATTAGCCAGTATCTTAACCCCTCGTGACCTTATGGGGCGCAAGGCGGCAGAAGTGCTGCTGGCAAGGATGCGAGGCGAAAAATTATCGCAGAAAAAGTTCGATGTTGGTTTTAAGTTATTAACAGGTGAAAGTATCTAGTAAGGTTGCATCGAGTCAGCAAAAGATTATTGCGATTACCATCACAATTCCGCTGTTTTCTTCACCTATCTAATTGCTAAATAAATATCCACTAGCAATAATGTTACCCGTAACCTGTTACCGGTAACATCCTGCCAGGGTACCGGAATAACAACCTAAATTAAATTTCAAATCTAGAATTAAATAACCTCTTTTCAACACCCGAGGAGTTTCCTATGAGTGATACCCAAAATCAAAACTACACATTTGTCTTAATGGGGGTATCGGGTAGCGGCAAATCCGCAGTGGCGAGTGGCGTTGCTCAGCAGTTACAAGCTGCCTTTTTAGACGGGGACTTTTTGCACCCGAAATCCAATATTATGAAAATGGCATCCGGACAAGCGTTGAATGACGACGACCGTCGTCCGTGGTTAGAAGCGCTGAATGGTGCCATTTTTGCAATGCAAAGAACCAATCAGATTTCTCTGGTTGTGTGCTCTGCATTGAAAAAGAGTTATCGCGATATTCTTCGTGAAGATAATAAAAATCTCTATTTTATCTATCTGAAAGGCGATGCAGCGGTGATTGAAGAGCGTTTAAGAGCGCGTCGTGGTCATTTCTTTAAACCCGAAATGTTGAAATCACAATTCGATACACTGCAAGAACCAGATACCCAAGAAGCCGACGCTTATGCGGTTGATATCCGTCCTGCGCTCAATGAGGTTATCGACAATACCTGTGCAACCATTCGTCAAATCATGACGGGAGATAAAGCATGAACGCACCAGTAGAAACATTAAGTACTTTAACATTGGTACTGACCGCCGTTGGCTCGGTGGTGTTATTGCTATTTTTAGTGATGTACGCGCGTTTACACGCTTTTGTGGCGTTAATGATTGTGTCGATTGGCGCGGGTCTATTTTCTGGTATGCCAGTGCAAGATATTACGGCAACCATGCAAAAAGGGATGGCGGGAACCCTTGGATTCCTCGCTATCGTCGTGGCCTTAGGTGCGATGTTCGGTAAAATCCTGCATGAAACAGGTGCATTGGATCAGGTCGCTCATAAGTTATTAGACCTTTTTGGTGAAAAACGCGCGCACTATGCGGTAGGGATCGCCGGTTTAATCTGTGCACTGCCATTATTCTTTGACGTGGCTATCGTGCTGTTAATCGGCGTGGTATTTGCCGTCGCTAACCGTACTGGTCACAACGTGGTTCGCTTAGCTATTCCTCTGTTTGCCGGTGTAGCAGCAGCGGCAGCTTTCCTATTACCGGGACCCACTCCTATGCTGGTGGCGTCACAAATGGGAGCAGATTACGGCTGGATGATCTTAATTGGTCTGTGTGCGGCTATCCCAAGCATGATTTTAGCGGGTCCACTGTTTGGTAGCTTTATCAGCAAGTTTGTTCACATTGATATTCCTGCTGACTACCAAGCACCACAAACATCAAACGGCAAAATGCCAAGCTTTGGATTCAGTTTAAGCCTTGTGTTGTTCCCACTATTACTGGTCGGTTTAAAAACCATCGGAACTCACTTTGTGGAAAAAGGCTCCAATCTAGAAAATTGGTTAGAATTTATTGGTCACCCATTTACTGCATTATTACTGGCATGTTTGCTGGCAATCTACGGCTTAGGCTTCCGTTACGGTATGGATAAAGAGCGCGTGATGGCGGTCTGTTCTGCGGCAATCCAACCTGCGGGTATCATCCTGTTAGTGACCGGTGCGGGTGGCGTGTTCAAACAAGTGCTGGTGGATTCTGGTGTGGGTCCTGCATTAGGTGACTCGCTGATTGGTGCAGGTTTACCGATTGCTGTCGCATGTTTCGTCTTAGCGGGTGCGGTACGTGTTATCCAAGGCTCTGCGACTGTTGCTTGTTTAACGACGGTTGGTTTAGTCCTGCCTGTTATCGGTGAGCTAGGTTACTCTGGAGCTCAACTGGCGGCATTAGCGATTTGTATCTCTGGTGGTTCATTAATTCTGAGCCATGTGAATGACTCTGGTTTCTGGTTATTCGGTAAATTTACTGGCGCAACTGAAGCTCAAACCTTAAAAACGTGGACTATCATGGAAACGATTTTAGGCACGACGGGCGCGATTGTTGGGATGATTTTCTTTACCTTCCTGTAAAACTGATTTCTCTCTATCTCTTCTGTAAAAAACAAAAGTCAGCTTACTTCGGTAAGCTGACTTTTTTGTATGTGAAGATAACGAAATAGGTTTATTTCAGCATCTGATTAAACTGGCTATACAGAGCTTGGGCGCTTTTCTTATAACCATCCGCAGAGAAATGCACATTATCAGGACGGGCTAAACCTTGTGATGCCCATGCGCGGATAGAACAAGGCCCGCCCATGTTAGCTTGCCAATCCCAAAACAGCGTATGTTCCTGAGCAGCAATGTTTTTCTGAATGCGGATCACATCCATCAAATTTACCGGCATCTGTGCGCTACAACCCGCCGCATTACTGAATTTAATTGAGTCGCTTGGTCCCACTAGCATAATCACCGCATTAGGCGACTGCTGGCGGATCTGGCGAATTTTATCCCGTAGGTTTTGCTCGTAAGCCGCCAAATTCAGGGTGTCATTAAATGCTTCGTTAGTGCCGAAGGCTAAAATCACCATATCCGGCGACATTTGTGCCAGCGTGGCGCTCCACTGTGGTTGCCACTTATCCAGCATGTTGATGGTCGCGCCGTTCAAACCGATGGCGGATAACATCACGCCGGGTTTATTCGAACGGACTAACCATCCACCCACTTTGAGGTTACTTGCCGCACCAACTGACACGGTTGATGGCAACTGAGTGCTCACTGGTGCTGAAAATTGCCAGCTATTTCCCGTGGCAGGTAAGGCAACCGTCGAAGATGATGATGGCGAAACCTGCATCTGGGCACCATTCGAGCTTTGGTACAGTGCTTGTAAGCGATAACTATTTTGAACAGGTTGCAATGGCTTTAATAAAACATTGCTTTTGCTACCTTGTGGCTCAGCTATCAATCCACCTAACGGGTAGTCAAAACGCTCGTCTTTACGGCTACTGGAAAGTGACCAATCCGACTTATCACTGACGCGATTAATGGTGGCAGTGCGTTGACCCGGTACCGAAATTGGCGGTACAAAACCAGGGCCTGCATCTCCATAGCGTTGTTGGAACAATGCTCTTAATTCACCCGTGAAAAAATCTGCAGCCGTATGTGAATCCCCTATCTGGACGATATGGACTTGTTGACCACCTTGGCGCAGCTTAGATGCCAATTGGCTTAAGTTTGGTTCGCTGTTATTGACTAACTGCCCTTGCTCTGTAGGCGCTTGCCACTGAGTTTGCGAC
This sequence comes from Providencia sp. PROV202, assembly GCF_028479565.1. NCBI lineage: Bacteria > Pseudomonadati > Pseudomonadota > Gammaproteobacteria > Enterobacterales > Morganellaceae > Providencia > Providencia sp. PROV202. The sequence continues at coordinate 50,180 of NZ_JAMPNV010000016.1, forward strand.
GTTTTGCCGCGTTTAGTATCAGGGGTTTGACAAGAGACTAAGCCTAATGACAGCAGTGTAATGACACTAGCTGTGAGTAGCTTGCTCTTGACCTGATTCTGGTTGTTCAGTTTCATGAGGTTCCTTGTCTTCCTCTTCGAAATGGATCAGTGAAAATACGCTTTCGGCAATCATTTGCTGCCCTTTTCCACTGAAATGGATCCCATCACCACTGCGCAATTTTATAGCATTGCTACCATCCCCAATATAGTCGGAATAGTCGTCATTTTTATATTTAAAGACGTCATTGGCAGAAATGTACATTTCGCCATATTTCGCGACTTCAGTCTGGTAAAGACCACGAAGGAATTTCATACCATCGGAAAGGGTGTTTTTACGCATATTCGGTGGACCCACCCAAATCACATCGACATTATGTTGGCGTGCGGTGGTGAGAATTTCACTGATACGCGAGCGATAGGTTTGTTCCCACTCTTCACTCTTGAATTTCACATACTTATAGCCCGATTGTGGTGGCATATCCCACGGGTCATTAGGCCCTAAAAATACCACTAAGACTTTAATGTTCGGGTTATCGTTCAATGCTTTGGCAATGGTATCTGGCCAGTTAAAAAACTTAGGGTACGCGAGACCCGTACTCTGCTTACTTAAGTTAATACTCTCAATATTATACTTTTTCAACAGCATATTTTTAACATGGGGAGCGACGCCCTGCATCATGGAGTCCCCTGCAAATAATACCTGATCCCCCGCAGCAATATTGGCTATCTGTTTTTGAACGACAGGCCCTTCAGGTTGTGCAATAGTCACGCCAGCAAACGTTCGTCCCGGAATTTTAGCGCGAGCTTGAGGGCGTTTTAATAACTCAGGGAACGTGACCGATAAGCTCTCTGCGGGATGAATATAACCATTAACAAAGTGTAGCCCGACACGGAAATCTTGCGGGAAAACTAACGCTTCGTGGTTAGCGGCCATTTGGGCAGCAAGTTTATCTTCGGCAGCCTTTTGCCCAGACGCGTGATAGGCAAAAGTTGCCCCCGCTTCTTGGACACCATCATGTAACGCGCTCCCGTAATCCCAGACAGGGTTTCCGCTGATTTTCGCCCATGGGGTATCTTGGTGATACTTTTGCTGCCAGAACCGCTCTAAGGAGCTTTGGTTTAACCAAATCAGTAGCAAGCCCGTGATGATGACAATCAGCACCACTTGCCCGGTTTTTTTCAGGTTATTTTTAAACTCAGAAGTTAGCATAGATAAATCCTGGCATTCCCGAAGGTGAAAGCATAAACATAATCGTCAACACGATGGCTAATGGGATTGGGTAATAGTACCAAGCGATATCTTGATATTTCTTGGCTACATACTGATAGCCTTGAACAAAATAAGGGTAGGCGAGGAACAGTAACCAGAATGCGATCAGCAATCCGAGGTTCGCGCTAATTGAGGCGATAAATCCAGGTTCAATAAATTGATTAAGCATCACCAGCGCATCATCAAACGACGGGCTACGGAAGAAAATCCATGCAAAGCAGACAAAATGGAAAGTCAGAATTCGTGCAAGTAATTTTGAAACGTGTGCATTGGGAATTAAATGGGTTCTCCCCAGTTTTTTCATTAGCTCAGTTTTAATATTAAAAATTACCGTTCCTAAGCCATGGATAGCGCCCCAGATAACAAACGTCATTGCCGCGCCGTGCCACAGACCTGAAATTAACATTGCGGTTAATACGTTGATATTTTTGCGCACAAATCCTTTGCGACTGCCGCCCAATGGAATATAGATATAGTCCATGATGAAGGTCGATAAACTGATATGCCAACGTTTCCAGAAATCTTGCAAGTTGGTGGCTAAATATGGGGCATTAAAGTTAAGTGGCACTCTAAAACCTAATAGCAATGCAATTCCCGTGACTAAGTTGGTATAACCGGAGAAGTTAAAATAGATATTCCACGCGTAAGCGTAGGTGGCAATTAATATTTCCCCTGCACTAAAGCCTGCGGGAGCATCAAATACCGGATTAACGTAGTTTTCAGCAAGGTAAGAGCTGAATAGAAACAGTTTTACCAGTGCTAAGCTAATTAACAAAATGGCGCGGCGAGAGTCGAGAATAACGCGGCTTTCCGCTTGGATTTGCGGTAAAAAGTTTTTCGCACGGTTAATTGGACCCGCCACGATACTTGGGAAAAAAGCCAAATATAATACAACGTCAAAAAAGTCGGCTTTTTCAATTTCTTTGCGACACACCGAAACGGTATAGCTAACGGAGTGGAAGGCGTAGAAAGAGAGCCCCAACGGTGCCAGCAGTTCCAGCACAGGCAGTCCAACGCTAAATCCAAACTTATCGAGGGTTTGCTGAATAGTTTCTTGGAAGAAAGAATAATATTTAAATGCAGTAAAGCAGCCAATGATCCCGACAGCTAATAACGAATATACCCATCGGTTAGATAACCAAACCGTTGCCCAGTTGGTGAGCAAATAGATAAATAACGTGTAGCCAAACAGAATATAGGCAAAGTCAGGGCTAAATGAGTAGACAAAGAAATAACTTGCTGTGATGAGCAACCCATTTTGCAATTTAGAGCTGGGTTGGCAGCCCCAATAAATAAGAAAAAAAACTAAAAAAGAGCCAAGAAACTCAAATGAGAAGAAATTCATATTAGACTCAGGTGTTATTTGTTATGGGTGACCATAATATTTATTCTTTTTCCCTATGCAATCGGAATTTCATCATATTTCAATTTACTCGTCATACTTCGAATTTTAGGGGTGTTGGCTACGCTCAGCTACCCTAGTCACATACTTATGTATGCTCCTAGGGATATCTTCTCTTGCCGCCTACCTAAAATCCAAATTATTTAGAGTAAATCGGGGATAGGGAAAAATGAGTTATGTAAGACTCAAAGTCTAAGAAGTATAGCCGCGGTGGGGTGGGTTGTCATATTTCGAGTGGATGGGAATAAGTGCAAAAAAAATCCACTTTCGAAAAAGTGGATTTTTATACTGTGTACCTGGTGTGTAGATACTAAAATTAGCTGCGAGTCGCTGCTCTTTGTTGAGCTTGTGTAATCAATTCTTCGTTGCTCGCGTACATCTCTTTCAAATAGCGGTTATATGATGAACCTAACTCTGAGTACCCTTTCATATCGTTAATCAGCTTGACGGAGTCTAACTCATCTTGTGATTGACGCTGTTTAGCACGCGAGTGACGTAAAGACTCATACGCGTTATGGGTATTCATGTTCTTCATATAGGCAGTCACTGTTGCTTCAACAGAAGCGTAAGCTGAGTAGCCTTTGATCTTTCCTTTGCTAACTTGGCAACCGCTACCACAGCGCATACCAAATAAATTTCCGTTTTGTAGAGCAAGCTGAGAAGTACCCCAACCAGACTCTGTAGCCGCTTGTGTCGCAACTAAATGTGTTGGCATGATGTCTACACGACTTAACAGCTTATCCCAATTAATACGTTTTGGGTTGCTGCAACTGATGCCATAACTATCGCAGATTTGGGTTAGGCGACGTAGCTCTTGGGCGCTCCATTTGGTGTTTGTGCGCACGGAAAGCAGCCAGTTACGCTCTTCCATAATCTGTTGATTGACTTTTTCAATCACCGGGACAATCGTTTTCAAAAACGCTTTCTTACGTGGAGTACCAGACGGGTATTTACGCATATCAGGCAGTGGTGTTTCTGCTTGATTTGAGTTTTGTGCCGACTTCAGTGTGAAGTCTTTTTTAAGCATCGTACTGGTACTGGTGGAGCCAAAACTGAGGCCCGAAAACAAAAGTAAAAATAAGAAAGCGAAGACGGCGTTTGTCCTCATCGTTCGAGAGGGCATTTGCTTCTCCTATGTTTCTCTGAACAAAAATCGAGCGAATGGTAGCAGAATAATTTTTCACGAGCTACCTTTATCCGACTCACATTAACTAAATTTCTGTATTAGTATGTCATTAAGTGTTGATTTATTTTAACTCAATGATTTTAGGTTATATATAATTGCATTATTTATATTTTCAATACTGTATTTATCAGTTTTTGTTTTTGATTTCAGATCGCAATCATCTGATTTAAGCTAAATTTGATTGGTTTTCAAACAATTATCAGGTGTATTGTAGGGTTATTGTGTGTAAAAAATAATCAATCAATGGTCTAAATTTTAAACAAAATGGGGTGTTTCGCATTTTATGAGAGGTATTGGTTGTTAAAAATACAGAATCTAAATCGACTTTCAATGTGTGAAAAGGTCAAAAAAAAGGCCGTTTTTTGACCTTTTGTCTCCGCTAAATATTACTATTGATCGACGACCTTTTTAGTCGTTGAATGGCACAGTTTGCTGTTTCTGATCTTCAATTTTTGCATTCTCAGCGAGCCGTTTGAAATCATCAACTGTCCAATATGTTTCTGGAATAGGAAGTTGTGCCATATGATCGGTGGGGACTAAGCGAAACTGTGCGAGAGAGGATAACGTAAACCCTGCATATTCCGATGGCAAACTGAGTTTTAGCCCTAAAGTTGATACAGCTTGAGTAGGTAAAAATGGATAGCGATTATCGGTGGTGTCATAATCGCGCGTGAGCACTAAAAATTTATCTGGAACACGCTTCGAACTATTCCACCAAAGCCCATCAATTTTGTTAAATTCATGGCGAGTTAAGGGTTTTTCTTGAGCCCCAAGTTGATGTAATGCAATAGGAAGCAGTGCTTCGAGCGATTGTGAGAATATCGCAAGTGACTCAGCACGACCTTGTAAAATCAGCGAACTTGCTAGCCTTGCACCCACTAAGTTGGAATATAAATCCTCGGGAGAGAAGGCGGATATCCCCTCAGAAAAACCGGGAACCGATTGATAACCATACCATTGTGCAATTTCATGCCAAGCGGCTAACTGAAATGCGAGTTTGGCCGCTAGATAGGTACTTAAGGTGTAGCGCTCTGCGGGGGATGCGGGTGGTGTAAAGGCGGAAAAATGGATTTGTCTGCTCGCGAGTTCATCACTGAGAGTCAATGTCCACTCTTCACCAAGCTTTGGGTAAATCTGGCTAAAGAGATACAACGTGTAGTCGGCGGTATCTCGAACATGGGCAATATCAATAAACCCGCCATCTGTGGTGTAGATAATCCCCACTTTTTCGTCACTGATCCCCATTAGACCTTCGGTGGCAGCCAAGTAGCTATCATTATAATGGTGCTCGCCGAGATTATCGGCTTCCACAATGTTGTCGATGGTATAGAAAGGAACGGGGATACCTGCCACTTCTGCTTGCAGGTCATAGCCAAAAGCGCAGCATGCTCGGAGTCCTTGAGGGGCTTTGAGATCTTGCAGAATAGGCCACGCTTGGGATGCTTCCTCGTTAGAAGTCGTATCTAGATTAAGATTCGCCGCAGGTAAGTTCAGTTCTTCGCGAGTTTGGCAGGCGACGAGCATAAATAAAAAACATGAAGTTATTAGCAGCTTAAACATTAGAAAGACTCACCAACTTGGAAATAGACACCCGTACTGTTACGACCGACACCAAAATCCAGTCTCACATTCATGCGAGGCTTAAATTCAAAACGATAGCCCACTCCTGCACTTGGCAGCCAGTGTCCAGCACCTAATTCAGAGGGTGAATCGCTCATGGTCCCTGTGCCTAACCAGCCAACAACCCCGTGCCGCCAGTCTAATTTATGGCGCAACTCGATTTGACTCGTAAAAATATTGTTGTCCCGATAGCGCCCTTCATAGTAACCCCGCATGCGGTTACTGTTACCTAATAAAGAAAGCTGGTTCCATGGCACATCTCCCGTGGTAAAACGGGCATAGTTATCAACTGCTACGACAGTTTTTTCTGTGAGCTCATGGTAATAGGCATACTGTAACTGGGTCGCTTGAAAACGGGTATCACTACCAAGGTTCGGTGAAAAATAGGTATAGATGACTTCGAGAGTTTGCCCATGATGCGCGTTGGGCAAAAAGTCTCGGGTATCATAGCTATAATAGGCGCTAACACCTGAACTGATCACCGAACGCCCGCCAACGGACTGCGAAAAGTAAGCTTTTGCCCCTTCATCGGGGTCGCTGGCATTGATCGACGAAAAATTCCATCCCAGTCCCACATAGGTGGCATCGGTTAGCTTATATAAAGCCCTTGGGGTGATTTTGAACTCTTGAGAATGATATTTTTCTTTATTACTCTCTTTTTTACCCGCAGCGTATCCTTTGCCCCAATAATACGTCGGAACATTATTAATAGTGCCGGAGACAAACAGTCGCCATTGGTCACTATCTACAAAGTTGTAGTTAGTGAAGTTTAGTCCAAAAGCACCTGTGGATGATGCAAAACCACTTAACCCAATCGAAGAGGGCTGAGTTTTGGTGTCTTGTTTGTCGAGACGATACAAGCCCACTAAAGCGGTTCCGACACCTAACCCCATTTCGGGGGTATAAAAAGGCCCCGGTAAAACACCCCAGTCGATAGTTTTGGATTCATCAAAGCTGTTTTCGCCCCCAAGCTCGCTGAGCCAACCATCAATTTGCTCACGTTCAGGAAGGATTTGCGCTTGCGAGGAGAAGGCAATGATAAGGCTGAGCAGTGTCAGCCTACGCAGGTATTTCTGTGGCAACATTAAAAACGGAACTCGCCTGAAATAAAGAAGCTATTACGGTTATTAAAGCCCACTTCGGTAAGGACATTAAAGTTGCGGGTTAATTCAACGCGAGCACCGACGGTATTGTTCCATTTATGGGCAAGGTGTTGTTTAACGTCGAATTTTATATCCGTATATTCAGATATACCATTTACCATGCCTGCTAGTTCAGGTGGCATGTTCAGTTTACTGACATCGCCTTTAAAGCGCTGGGTAATATCTTGGTACATGGCACCCGTCCAGACTTGAATTTTGGTATTCCCTTGACCTGCAATTAAAGGTTCAAAAACGAATTCATAACCAACGCGAGGCGTGACTACAAACGCGGTAATATCTCCATCGAGAATATCGAGGTTAGTACGAGTGTAGTTCATATCTAGTGTACCAAAAAACTGATTGTACGCCCCAGCGAACGTGACACCGCCACCATAAGTTTTACCTTCAAAATCTAATTCAAAAGGAATATCTTTACCTAAAGACTGTGCAGGAAAACCAGGGAATAAAGGGAGACTGACATTATTTAAGTTTGTTTTTGATGTGCCTTTTGTTTTCCCATACACACCATACATATTCATAAATGGCAGAACCCATGCATCTAATTTCAATGTATGCGTTTCATTTTTTTCGCGAGTATGCCCCGGCTCTATTTTGATGGCATCTTGCATTCCTTGCCAATCAGGGGATGTAAATTTAAATCCAATGCTATCAACAACAATATCCTGACGCAGATTCATATAGCCATAGCTAGCACCAAAAGGCTGTGGTAAGTCGTAGCCTTGAGCGCGTGCTTCATCTCCCCAAATAGGCAATACACGGGATTCAGTTGTGGATGAACGCGTTACGCCGCCTTCGTTATTCGCTTTAGGGACTCCAGATTCACTCATGCTTAATGAAAATAGTGGCGTGTCACTATCGGCAAAGCTGGCAGGGACAACCAGACAAGAGGAAAGCAGCAGCGCTGCGCTGTATTGAATGCGTGTCATAATGGACTCAATGATTAGTAGAATAGAATGAAGGAAATAATAAATTAATTAACTTACAGTTATCGACAAAAGTTTAGCATATATGACAATTGATAATATGGCTCATGATGCTATTTTAATGATATTTCGCTACCTATGAATGCGTATTGTTATCAATATAATAGACGTGATTAAAATATTAGGAAGGTGTTATTGCGGCGTTAAAGAGAGTGCTGAAACTCTGGGTATTTCAGCACACATTAGGATAAGAACAGTATTATTTGCTGTTTTTCTGATGAAACTGAACACGCTCATGGAAGTAGTCTTTTAAATGCGCTTCCATGTTGTGGATTTTTTGTTCCAGCGCATTAATTAAGACATCATCATTATTCATATCAAAAACGCGCTGCATCGCGAGGTCATCAATATATTCTTTTTGCTTCTCAGATAAATCAGCCATGTTGTAAAACCTCTATTTTCAAAACCTATATATAAGAAAGGATTATTTCACCCACCAACAATATGGGTGATGCTGATTCTCATTGTGCCCTAGTGAATACGGGATGAAAAGTGGAATTACGTCGCATCAAATAATGATGATTGGTGCTCCTAGTTTAAATATGAGAGATTAAACGCCTATCTGACTGGGTTAAGAATAATCACAATATTCTTACCGAATATAAGCTGATATCCTCCGATAAGATAATAAATAACAGGGCAAAATAGTGAACAATAAACAACAATACCTTGATATTGCTGCTGGAAACGGGGAAAAAGAAGCCTCGATGATGGTGGCAATCCCTGCGTCAGAGCTGACCTCCCTACAACTTGAACAGCGTCTGGAAGAGCAAACCTATTTTACTGAAGGGGAAATCGACTACCTGCCTGATGAAGAAGGCGGCGGTTTCTTCTTTACCTGCAAACGTGGCGAAGAAGAGTTACGTTTTTACATTTCGCTTGTGGAAAGCGACCCTGAATACACTATTAACCCGTATTTCGCGACAGACCCAATCAGCCAAGAGCTGTATGCCGAAGCAAGCAATGCGCCACAAGCGGTGGTGGTTGAATGCCTATTCCAAGAAAAGCCTTTGGTGAGCTACTTACAGCAGCTTAAAATTATCCAAATTTTAGTGCCTGATTTATTATTGGGCTTGGATATTTCTGCCGCAGGTAAAGTCTTTACCCGTGAATGGCTTAACTTCCAGTTAATCGACGATTTAATGCCAAGCATTGATTCTCTGTATGTGGTACATGCCATTTACGATCACGATGAAAACTCAGAAGATTCCGCGCCAACCAAATATTGGTTCCATACTCATGGTTTAGCGCGTTGCGGTTTATCGGAAGCGGAAATTATTATTCCACACCCGATTGCGTCTTATTATGGGATCCCTGAGTTGTTCTGGAGCTTTGTGAACAACAGCATTACCAACGGAAAAATCGATTTTAATGAACCGATTTTCATTGGGCAAACACAAACCGGCTATGAGTATTTAGTGGCGGTGCCTTTTGAAGAAGGTCTCCTTCATGTAGGTACTTCCACACCGATTGATAATTTAAAACCACTGGAAGAGATGAACTTCGAGTTTGGAGATATGAGCTCTGAGCGCTTTATGGGGGATTGGCACGATCGTGACGAATCTCACCAGCATCCGTCCGTAATGTTATTCCGTGTTACTCAAGAAAACCCAACATTGGAAAGTTTCTTCGAAGGGTTTGAAGACCAAAATGCGATGATGTTTATGCGTACCGATGAAGAAACGGCGGATATGTCTAGCAAAGCCAGACTGCGTTGGGAATATTTCACCCATATGTTAGATAACTATGGTCCAAAACCGGTCGCACCGAAAAAAGGGTTATTTGCGAAGCTACTCGGAAAATCGGAGGAAGAGGACGAGTCAGAGTGGCGCTTCCTGGTCAAATGCGGCATTAGTTATCAAGATGAAGATGGCGACGAGGGACACGAACATATGTGGTTTGAGCCATTGACATGGAACGGTGGCCAATTTGAAGGCCGCTTGATTAACCACCCATTTTACGTAGAAACCATGGAAGAGGGAGGCGTTTATCCTCTAACGCGTGACCATATCACGGATTGGACTATTTATTATCAGGACGGTAGCTATACTCCTGATACAATCTATAAACTTCTTAGTGGTGCTCAAGTGCATTAATCTATCTTGATTGACTAATGCGAATAGGGCACTGAATTCAGTGCCCTGA
>NZ_JAMPNV010000017.1:0-127338 GCF_028479565.1 Providencia sp. PROV202
GTCTATGGTCTGAGGGCACTGAATTCAGTGCCCTTTTTAATGAGCTAAATGTGACAATGACCCAACCTGAACTGTACCAATACGCCCTATTTTTACTTTCCAGACGCGATTATGGCAAAGCGGAGTTATTTGCCCGTATGAAGCGCCGTATGTATGAGAAAAATGAAGGTATTATCGATGAGCAGTTGATTGAAGGGGTGTTAGACAAACTGAGTGAGCAGCATTTTCTGGATGATGACCGCGTGGTGTCGCTGTTATTGCAGGGGTATGCGCGTAAAGGTTATGGACCTTTGCGGATCAAACAAGAAATGCGCCAAAAAGGATTTGCCGAGACATTAGTCGAACATCATTTTGCCGAGCTTGATGTGGATTGGTTTGAAAAGGCATCTGAGGTGCGCAGTAAAAAATTTGGTGATGAAATCCCAACTGACTTTAAAGAGAAAGGCAAACAAATTCGTTATCTGCAATACCGTGGTTTTTTTGGCGATATGATATTTGAGTTATTTTCACGCTAATTTTTGCAGTTAATCCTACATTATTTATGATTGTCATTATGTAAATAATCACGCCATTTAATATCGTTCAAATGACTATTATTTGACTTTAGTTTAAATGATTAACGCCCCTGAGTTTCATTTCTTTTGCTTAGTCAAAAAATAATATTTTTTTGACTTGTGTTTTTATCTATTTCTAGATTAAAAATATTGTCCACTATGATCATTATCAGTGTATTTCGCTTTTTTTTTAGGCAGAGTACCTCCAATAATTACAAAATGAGACGGGCAGGAGAAACACATGATTGAGCTCTTAATAGGCGTATTGGTCGCCGTTGGAGTTGGGCGCTATATAATAAAGGGTTACTCTGCAACAGGGGTATTAATGACGGGGGGTATTTTACTCCTGATTATTACCGCGTTAATGGGTAAAAGTATTTTACCAGAATCAGTGAAAGCAACGGGATGGCGCGTTACTGATATTCTGGAATACATCAAGTTCTTATTAATGAGCCGAGGTGGTGACCTCGGTATGATGATCATGGTGCTATGTGGGTTTGCGTCTTATATGACTCACATTGGTGCGAATGACGTGGTGGTTAAAATTGCCTCCAAGCCATTGAAAATGATCAACTCCCCATACTTATTGATGGTTGCGGCGTATATTGTTGCTTGCTTGATGTCACTGGCAGTTTCATCGGCAACAGGTTTAGGGGTGTTATTGATGGCAACTCTGTTCCCTGTGATGGTTAACGTCGGGATCAGCCGTGGCGCAGCGGCGGCTATCTGTGCGTCACCTGCCGCTATCATTCTGGCACCAACGTCTGGAGACGTTATCTTAGCGGCGAAAGCAGCGGAAATGCCTCTGATTGATTTCGCATTCAAAACCACACTGCCTATCTCCATCGCTGCAATTGTTGCGATGTCAGTGGCTCACTTCTTCTGGCAGCGTTTTCTGGATAGAAAAGAGCACGTTAAAACCGAAATGCTGGATGTGAATGAAATCAAAACCCACGCACCGGGTTTCTACGCGATTTTACCGTTTACCCCAATCATCGGTGTATTAGTGTTTGATGGTAAATGGGCACCTGAACTGCATATCGTCACCATTATTGTTGGCTGTATTATTATGGCTGCAATCATTGAATTTATTCGTAGCTTCAGTGCAAAACATGTCTATGGCGGATTAGAAGTTTGCTATAGAGGCATGGCGGATGCGTTTGCAACCGTCGTGATGCTGTTAGTGGCAGCCGGCGTCTTCGCGCAGGGTCTAAGCACCATCGGCTTTATTAAAGGTTTGATAGACTTAGCACAATCCTTTGGTTCAGGCGCGATTGTGATGATGATTGCGCTGGTGGTGATCACCATGTTAGCGGCGATGACGACAGGTTCTGGTAACGCACCATTCTACGCATTCGTTGAATTGATCCCTCATTTAGCGAAGCAAATGGGCGTCAACCCAGCTTACCTTGTCATCCCAATGTTACAGGCATCTAACTTAGGTCGTACATTATCACCGGTTTCTGGGGTGGTAGTTGCGGTATCAGGGATGGCGAAGATTTCACCGTTTGAAGTGGTGAAAAGAACCTCGGTTCCCGTATTAGTTGGGCTTATCGTTGTTGTGATTGCTACCGAGATTTTAGTGCCTGTTTATTTGTAACAAAATAGGTATTTCTCCATCCAAAATGGCTAGAAATTATTCTAGCCATTTTTTATCGATATTTATTTCGGTTAATACTTCGGTTTAAAAGAAAAAAACTCTACGCTTTTTTGATGTGGTGTTTGGGTATTTTCAATCAAATGATAAAAATTTATTTGCGATTATTAACAAATTGTCATTTTTTTAGATTCAGATATGAGATCTACACCAAAAAGCCAGAAAGATTAATCAAAATAAGCTAGTTGCTCTAACGCATTTAATGCAAAATTCGCGCATCTTTTTTTATCCATTTTAAAACGATGAAGTGACGGTATGAGCACAATAAAAACCGCAGTAAACACGACAGACAAACCTGCCAGTAAGTGGACGTATAAAGACTTCACTTGGGTATTATCTCTTTTTGGTACCGCCGTTGGTGCGGGGGTTCTTTTTCTGCCAATTAAAGCTGGCGCGGGTGGTTTCTGGCCATTAGTTGTATTAGCTTTAATTGCAACACCAATGATTTGGTTAGCTCATAAAGGGTTAGCGCGTTTTGTTTTATCGGCTAAGAAACACGATGCTGATATCACCGATACTGTGGAAGAACATTTCGGTAAAACAGGTGCGAATATCATCACTTTTGCTTATTTCTTTGCGATTTATCCAATCGTATTAATTTACGGCGTGGGTATCACCAACACCGTAGACTCATTCTTAATTAACCAAATTGGTATGGACCCACTGCCACGTTGGTTACTGTCAGGTGTGTTAATTGCAGCAATGACCGCAGGTGTGGTATTCGGTCGTGATTTAATGCTGAAACTCACTTCTATGATGGTTTATCCATTAGTCTTCATCTTATTAGCATTGTCTCTGTACCTGATCCCTGAGTGGAATACGTCGATGTTAGAAGTCGCACCAGATTGGAGCGCAATGCCGATTGTTGTCTGGATGGCAATTCCTATCATCGTATTCTCTTTTAACCACAGCCCAATCATCAGCCAATTTGCAAAAGACCAACGTCAGCAATTTGGTGACCAAGCCGTGATTAAAACTGACATGATCACTGGCGGTGCAGCGTTTATGCTAACTGGCTTCGTGATGTTCTTCGTATTCTCTGTAGTACTGTCACTGAGCCCAGCTGAGTTAGAAATCGCGAAGAAAGAAAACATCAGCGTGTTATCCCATATTGCGAACATTAACCCATCACCAATCCTGTCTTACTTAGGGCCTATCGTGGCATTCGCCGCTATCGTTTCTAGTTACTTTGGTCACTTCTTAGGTGCGCACGAAGGTCTGGTTGGATTAGTGAAATCACGCTCTTCAGTTTCAGTGAAGAAAATTGAATTAATCTCTTTACTGTTCATCGTGATCACCACGTGGATCGTCGCGATTATCAACCCAAGTATCTTAGGCATGATTGAAACCATGGGTGCCCCAATGATTGCGGCAATCCTGTTCATCCTACCCGTTGTGGCGATGCGTATTGTTCCTGCAATGAAGCCGTTCAGTACCTCTAAGCCAGCGCAAATCTTTACGCTGCTATGCGGTTTAGCATCAATTACCTCTGTGATTTATGGCGCGTTCGCGTAATTAAATTCAGTTGTACCGAGACCCATATTGCTTCGGCAATATGGGAAGGTTGATGACAAAGAGGGATAAAAGCGTGGTTTTTCCCTCTTTGTGTTATCAGGCGAAAATCAATAAATTGATTTTTCTTGTTAATTTTACAACCCAAAAGAACCATTTCCAAACCCGATGGTTTTGTCAATGGTCTGACCCATATTGCTTCGGCAATATGGGTTTTTTTGTTTCTAAAGTGGGCTTATTTATTTTGTGAATAACTATAGATGAAATTATTTCAAGTCTAGATGGTTGTGTGAGGGATCTACTTGGGGGATATTGGAAAGGATTACCGTGAAATAAAAACAAGAACCCATTCAATTGGCAGTGCGGGTATAACAAGGATAACGCAATGAAATTAGAAACATTATCAATCCACGCAGGCTATTCTCCAGACCCTACAACCAAGTCTGTCGCGGTGCCTATTTATCAAACCACCTCTTATGCATTTGACGATACACAACACGGCGCGGATCTGTTCGACTTAAAAGTTGCAGGTAATATCTATACCCGCATTATGAACCCGACCAACGATGTGCTAGAAAAGCGCGTTGCTGCTCTTGAAGGCGGTATTGCCGGGCTGGCGGTGGCTTCGGGTATGGCGGCTATCACCTATGCAATTCAAACTATTGCCCAAGTCGGCGATAACATTGTTTCGGTGGCAAAACTGTATGGCGGTACGTATAACTTACTGGCGCATACTCTGCCGCGCCTTGGTATCGAAACCCGTTTTGCTGAACACGATGATTTAACTGCACTAGAAGCACTGATTGATGAGAAAACAAAAGCCGTTTTCTGTGAATCTATCTCTAACCCTGCGGGCTTTATTGTTGACCTTGTGGCGCTGGCAGAGGTTGCGCATCGCCATGGCGTACCTCTGATTGTCGACAATACCGTAGCAACCCCGTATTTATGTCGCCCATTTGAACACGGTGCGGACATCGTGGTGCACTCGTTAACTAAATATATTGGTGGTCACGGCACCTCAATCGGCGGAATGGTGATTGATTCAGGTAAATTCCCGTGGGCGGAGCACGCAGAGCGTTTTTCTCTGCTGGTTGAGCCGGATATCGCCTATCACGGCGTCAGTTATACTGAGCACTTCGGCGCGGCGGCTTTTATTGCCCGTTGCCGCGTAGCACCGCTGCGTGGGACGGGAGCAGCACTATCGCCATTTAACGCCTTCTTGATCTTACAAGGTCTGGAAACACTCGCATTAAGAATGGAACGCCATACTGAAAACGCATTGAAAGTGGCTCAATTCCTTGAAAACCATCCTCAAGTGGCATGGGTAAAATATGCGGGTCTGCCAAGCAACCCTGAGCACGCACTTGCGCAAAAATATATGCAAGGCAAACCTGCCAGTATCATGTCTTTTGGGATCAAAGGCGGACAGGAAGCCGGTGCGCGTTTTATTGACGCACTGAACCTGATTGTTCGTTTGGTCAATATTGGAGATGCAAAATCATTAGCGTGCCATCCAGCATCTACCACCCATCGTCAATTAAATGATGCGGAGCTAGCTCGTGCAGGGGTATCGCGCGATATGATCCGTTTATCCATTGGTATTGAGCATATCGATGACATTCTTGCTGACTTAATCCAAGCCTTGGATGCAGCTAAGTAAATCTTGTTAAGCAGCGACCGATAAATAAAGGTGGTTATTGTGAAGAATATATTGCAATAACTGCCTTTATTGTTTCCTGCGTGATTAACTATTGGGGTTTACTCTTCTTTCTAGAATTAATAACTATTCGTAATCAGCACTGTTTTTTAATTTATTTTTCATTCTGTTAAAAATAAATGGAAATTGCTGAACTATTGTTTTTTAATCGAGTCTTAACAAGCAGTTCATCCTGTTATCTTAATGTTGAAATAAAATATTCATTTATTGATTGTTTATCTCATATGGGCGTATGAAATACGAAAATGTTTATTGGTTTATACTGGGTTTAGTCGAACTAACGATAATAGAACCCTGATTTGATTAATCAAAAGCGCCTGAAGCTTCGGCGAACATAATAATTATTAAATATTTATGACAATAATGGTTGAGATTAAATGATGATGGCAAATAATAAAGTTGCCTACTTTAAGTGGTGCCTATTATTCGGTTTTGTACTCATAACCTATTTTCTTCCTCTCAATGGGCGAATGCTATGGCAGCCCGATGAGCTACGCTATGCAGAAATCAGCCGTGAGCTGATATTAAGTAGCCATTGGAGTGTACCTGAGCTGCTCGGTATCCGCTATTTTGAAAAACCGATTTTTGGTTATTGGGTCGGTTCTTTCTTCCAAATGTTATTTGGTGAAAACAATGTCTCGGTTCGATTAGGCGTGGTGTTTAGCACCCTGATCAGCGGGTTATTTGTTTATCTCAGCGCAAAGATGGCATGGAAAAATAAAGACCTCGCGTTTAATGCGGTGCTTATTTATCTTTCCATGTTTATGATTTTGACCATTGGGACTTACAATATCCTTGACCCAATTGTGACCGCCTTTATTACGATGATTATCTTCTTTTTCCAATGGGGGATAACCACGACACAACGCGCTCATAAATTGTATGCCTATATTTTGATTGGCGTGGCATGCGGCTTAGGGGTCATGACAAAAGGCTTTTTAGTCTTAGTGCTTCCTGTTTTAGTGTGTTCCGTTAGCGCAATTTACTTCAAAAAGCTCAAAGACGTCTGCCTGTACGCATTAATTTCGATTCTTGTCGCTGTGTTAGTTTGCTTACCGTGGGCGCTCACGATTGCCAGCCTAGAGCCAGATTTCTGGAGCTACTTTTTCTGGGTTGAGCATATTCAGCGTTTTATGGCGGATAACGCACAAAACAAATCTCCGTTCTGGTTCTATATGCCGATTTTATTGGCGGCAGTGCTTCCGTGGCTCGGATACCTCTTTTCATCCCTTGCACACGCAGTCCGCGCGAGAGGCATGAACCTTTATTTCTTATTGTGGGCGGTGCTACCTTTCCTATTTTTTAGTGTCACTAAAGGGAAGCTACTCACCTATATTCTGCCATGCATCGCACCTATCGCGATTTTGATGGCATCTTATTTGCAGCAGATTTTAACCCAGAATAAAGTGGCTACCATTCGTCTGAATGCGCTGATAAACATTACGCTGGGTGTCGCGGCGGCAGGGGCATTTATTGCCTCACCTTACTTCCCTAAAATGAATTTATATCAAGGGGATGAAAGCTACAAAATGTGGATTGCCGCAGGGGCATTTCTATTTTGGGCTGTGATGGGTGTGGTGTCATTTAACCGTAAATTCTGGTCATTGGCCGCTGCCTGTACGTTAGTACTCAGCCTCAGTATTGGGCATGTGATCCCTAAATACATTGAGAGCAATAACACCCCGCAAGGCGTGCTAACTAAATACCAAGATCAGCTACAAAACCGCGCGATACTCTTAACCAATAATGTGGGATTAGGCACTGCGTTGGCTTGGGTACTAAAACGCGATGACATTACCATGTTGTATCAAACGGGTGAGCTAGGCTACGGATTGAATTACCCTGATGCAGAAAACCGTTTTTACCGTTTAGAGCAGCTACCAAGCTTGCTGGCGAGTCAAAATAACCGCAACGTCGCGGTGGTGGTTGATGCTTCACAAAATGAAGTCATTGATGCTTTACCGGGTACGCCAATCATTATTAAAGAAGGTAAGTTGGTGATGGCTTTCTATGAAGGTCAGTAAATTAATAGCCTGATGATCTATTCTTGAGAACCTATTGAAAAAGAGCCGCACTACGAAAGTATGCGGCTCTTTTTTCTATTGATTAAAACATGGCTAAGAACACTATTTACGCCATCGGTTCGTGACGTCGGAGTGCGTGTTCCTTGATGGATAAGGATGATAAATCATCATCATTGCCACACTGTTGCTCATAGGATTGGTCGAAAAATCCGTTGATTTGCTGTCGTGAACTGTTCGCTTTTCCTTGCGAGCGGGAACAAGCGAAAGATGGTTTAACGATGATAAATTCATGGTGCCGTCTCCTCAGAGTGCTTAATTAAACGGTTAGCTTCAGCCAGCTCATAACGTCTTGGGGTTAACGCTGTCGCGCTGTGATTACGTGCGAGCACGGAATAGATAGTTGGCAACACAAACAGGGTAAATAGCGTCCCCACCAGCATGCCTGTGACAATCACCAGACCCAGCCCAAAGCGGCTATTTGCTCCGGCGCCAGTTGCGAACAGAAGGGGAACTAAACCAATAACCATTGCTGCCGTCGTCATCAAAATTGGGCGTAAACGGATCTGTGCTGCTTTTAAGATGGCATGGCGTTTATCTAACCCCTCGTTAGCTTGTAGCTCATTGGCGAACTCCACCATTAAGATCCCGTGTTTACTGATAAGCCCGATTAAAGTGACTAAGCCAATTTGGGTATAAATATTGAGGGTGGCATAACCCAGCGCCAGCGGGATCAAGGCACCACAGATAGACAGCGGAACGGTAATTAAGATAATCAACGGATCCACTAAACTTTCATACTGAGCCGCGAGCACTAAATAGATGATGATCAGCGCCGCCATAAACGCGAAGGCGAGGGTGTTTCCTTCTTGTTTATATTGGCGTGAATCGGATTGCCAATCATGGCTAAAACCGGCTGGCAGCTCGCTGGCTATCTCATCGAGATACGCCACCGCTTGCCCTAAGGTAACGCCCGGTGCAGGGATCGCTTGGAAAATAGCGGCATTTTGCTGATTAAACTGAGACAGTTTATTCGGCTCTACTTGTGTTGAAATATCCACCACCGTCGACAGCGGGATCATGCTGCCATCTTCGGACTTAACATAATGGCGGGATAACGCTTCAGGCGTCAGTCGCTGGCTGCGTAGGCTTTGTGGGATCACATCGTAAGAGCGCCCATCCATGCCAAAGCGGTTGATATAATTCTCACCCACCAGCAGCGTTAGGGACTCACCAATATCCTGCATACGAATGCCTAAACTATTAGCTTTCGAACGATTAATGCGAACTTCAACCACAGGGTTGTTGTAGTCGAGGTCGCTATCTACCACCATAAACAGGCCGCTTTCACGAGCTTGCTGTTTGATCTCTTCCATGGTGCGATATAGCACCGGATAATCTTGCGGGCTTTTTAGTACCATCTGAATAGGCAAACCGCCCGTCGAACCCGGTAATGCAGGTAACTGAAATACAAAGATACTGTTACCTTCCACATCGCCAACGCGATTTTGTAAATCCGATTGGATCACCGATGCAGGGCGCTCTCGTTGCTCCCAAGACGTTAAGTTTGTCCCCCCGAAGCTGGCGGAAGGGCCATCGGTGCCGTTAATAATCCACGTACTTTCGGTTTCGGGCAGCTCCATAAACACATCGTGTAATTTACGGGAGAAACGCTCCACATACTCAAGGTTGGCATGTTGCGGAGACTTAATCGCGGTTAAGACGCTAGATTGGTCTTCAACTGGTGCCAGCTCTCGCGGTGCGGATTGATACAACATCGGCAGGCTGATCACGACACCAACAGCCAAAATTCCGGTGATCCAGCGGTTCTTCAATGAGAAATTCAGTACCGCTGTATAGTAATGGGCAAGGGTCTCGAAGAAGGTTTCTGCCATTCGCGCCATACGCCCTTCATTCTGTTTCGAGTTCAACATAAACGAACTCATGACAGGGGAGAGGGTTAACGCCACGATGCCAGATACAATCACCGCGCCCGCCAACGTGAGCGCAAACTCTTTAAACAATGCCCCTGTTAATCCAGACATTAAGCCAATCGGCGCATACACTGCGGCGAGGGTAATAGTCATCGCGATAACGGGACCTGCTACCTCTCGGGCGCCGATCAAGGCTGCCAATACAGGGGATTTCCCTTCTTCAATATGGCGATGCACGTTTTCCACCACCACAATGGCATCATCCACCACCAACCCAATCGCCAGCACCATCGCCAGTAAGGTTAGCAAGTTAATACTAAAGCCGAACGCCATCATCAATGCCGCCGCACCCAACATGGACAGCGGGATGGCAAGGATAGGAATAATTACGCTGCGAATCGAGCCAAGGCAGAGATAAATCACGGCGATAACAATTAGCAGAGCTTCAACGAGGGTATGAATCACTTGGTCGATGGAGGCTTTAATAAACCGTGAAGTTTCAAAGGCCATTTCTACTTTTACCCCTGGCGGTAGGGTTTTGATGATATCTGGCATTAACTTATTCATGCCATCTACAATCACCAGCGGGTTACCAGTTGGGGTGGCAAACAAACCTAAGTAAATGGCAGGTTCCCCATTCATCAAACCGCTGGTTTCTGTGGATGCGGCCCCCAGCTCAATGGTGCCCACATCCTTTAAGCGCACCAATCCGTTACCATCATTGCGGATCACCAAATCGCGAAATTCATCCACATTGGTTAAATCAGTATTCACATACACGTTGGAAATGACAAACTCTCCCTTCACTTTACCGGGAGCCGCTTGATAGTTATTTTGGCGTACCGCTTGGGCGACTTCAGCCGCTGAAATGCCGCGACCAGCGAGTTTATCCGCATCCAACCATAAACGCATCGCCAGTTGTTGCCCGCCAAATACTTGCACTTTCGCCACGCCATCAATGGCGGAATACATCGGTTCCACCACGCGGGAAAGATAATCGGTCAGTGCGGGAATCGACAGTTCGGTACTGGAAAAACCAATATAAGCGACGGCAGTAGACTCCCCAGAAGAGAGCTCAATCACAGGGTCATAGGCCTCTTTTGGCAGCTTATAACGCACTTGGTTGACCTTTGCCATCACTTGGGTGAGAGCTTGGGTGGAATCGCGGTTTAGCTCCATGCGTACCGTCACAAGGCTACTGCCTTGAACAGAGGATGACGATAAGTAATCAACTCCTTCAACGGAAGAGACCGCTTGGGCAATCGGCTGAGTCACAAATCCCTGCATTAATTTTGCCGAGGCGCCCGGATATTGGGTGGTAATAGTAATTGTCGAGCTTTCTAACTGAGGGTATTGGCGAATGGGTAATTTGCTTAGCGCAAACAGCCCCATCAACACAATTAAGGCACTGACCACTAACGCTAATACCGGTCGGCGCACAAACAAGTCCGTAAATTTCATCGTTCGTCCTTATGAGCCTTGCGGGGTTTCAGATAATGTATTTTGAGCGACAGGGGTAATGGCAGAGCCATTGTTCAGACGTAGCTGCCCAGAACTGACCACCTGGTCGCCCTCCGCAAGTCCGTGCTCAATTTCAATATTGCCATCAAAACGCTGCCCCGTTTTCACGGAAACGCGTTTTACCGTCATTGCATCACCGGTACCTTCGGCGATAAACACTGTATCCCCGTAAGCGGTGTAAGTGACTGCGGTTTCAGGAATGGTCAGTACCGCATTGTTGGCTTGTCGCACGACCGTGACATTGGCGTACATTCCCGCTTTTAACTTCCCATTGCTGTTATCCAGAGTGGCTTGCAACGCAATCGTTCGAGACTTACCAATCAATGGATCAATCGCCGTCACTTTGGCAGGAAATGGTGTTTCGGGGTAAGCATCGACAGTGATGTCCACCACTTGCCCTTGATGCAACTCAGGGGATGCCTGTTCATCCAGAGAGAAATTCAGTTTTAAGGTTTGGGTATCCACAAGGCTGGCTATCGCTTCGCCGGGGCTAAGATATTGCCCTTCATGGACTTGGCGAATACCAATGGTGCCATCGAATGGGGCATGAATGGCTTTTTGCGCAATCAATGCTTGGGTTTGCTGAATCAGCCCCTGCGCCATATCGCGCTCGGCACGGGTGCTATCCACCTGCGCTTCTGCCACTAAATGTTGCGCAGACAGAGAACGGGTTCTGTCATATAGGCGGGCGGCATTACGGTATTGTGCTTGGTAGCGAGCTAAATCCGCACGTTCCACTGCGTCATTGAGCTGCACCAGTAATTGCCCTTTTTTGACCTGTTGACCGGATTCAAACCCAATTTTGGTGATGCGCCCACTGGTTTCTGCGGCGACAAACACCTGACTACCCGCTTCTAATTCCCCCACACCGTAAAAAGTGCGCGGAGCATTAGCCAAGGTGACGGGGGCAAGTGCCACTTTCACGGGGGGATACTGATAAGCCGCTTGTGGCTTATCGTCTGAGCTGGCGTAAGTCGAGTAAATGGCGGCTCCGCCACCTACGGAAAGAAGCCCTGCACATAGCAACGTTAGCGTTTTTTTATTCATTATCATTGGCATCTTAAATTGACAATTAAAGAGGCTGGCACTATAAAACCTTAAGTTAAGTTGAGGTCAATAGGGGGTGAGCAAAAATGGTGGGCAAAACCATGAATACGATAAAAACGCGGGAAATTGCCGCTGAAAAGGTAGATTTTTCACGGGCCCTGACGGTAGGGGAAGTGGCGAAACGTGCAGGCGTTCCGGTCTCTACAGTGCATTTTTATGAAGCGAAAGGGCTGATTCAAAGTACCCGAACACAAGGAAATCAGCGGCGTTTTCCACCGGTGGTTTTACGCTACATTGCCATTATCAAAGTGGCACAAAGTACCGGTATTCCCCTCAAAGAGATCCAAGATGCACTTGGCCAGTTTCCGGCAAACAGCAAATTGACGGCGGAAGAATGGAAAGGGATGTCAACGGAGTGGAAAAGTTCATTAGATAGACGAATCAAGCAGTTAACTCGATTGCGCAATGAGTTGGATCACTGTATTGGTTGTGGTTGTTTGTCTCTCAAAGATTGCCCTTTGCGCAACCCTGAAGATATCTTAGGCAACCAAGGCTCCGGCGCCCAAATCCTCGAACGTCCTTAAATCACACTTTTCACTATCTGGATAGCCACTGCAAAATGTGGCTATTTATCCATTATTATCATCATGTTATTAACTAAATAGCCGCGCTGTGTGGATAATCTTTGCGCATATGGGCTACCGATTTTTGCCTTTTTTGCGTAATGATTCGTCATGTTAATTTTTTGTGAACGAATGAGAGCAAAGAGGGCACAGTGATGAAAGGTCTGAACAACAAAATTGCCATCGTGACGGGTGGTGCAACCAAAATCGGCGCAACCGTGGCAAAAATCTTATGTTCCTATGGGGTCAAAGTCACCATTTTTGATATCGACAAAACCAATGGGGAAAATGTGGCGCAATCGGAGCCCAATATTGACTTTCTGCCCGTGGATATCACCGATGACCAACAATTAAAGCAAGGCATTGATCGCGTTGCGCAAAAATATGGTCAACTCGATTTTTTGGTTAATTTGGCCGCAACCTATCTGGATGACGGCCAAGCCTCTTCACGTCAAGACTGGCTAACGGCATTAAATATCAACGTGGTGAGCGCCGTGATGGCTGCGCAATTTGCCAAGCCCCATTTAGCCAAAGCAGGTAAAGGGGCAATTGTAAACTTCACCAGTATCTCCTCTTCGGTGGCGCAAACAGGTCGCTGGCTCTATCCCGCATCGAAAGCCGCCATGCTAGAAGTGACGCGTAGCCAAGCGATGGATTATGCCCCCGACGGTATTCGCGTCAATTCTGTTTCCCCCGGTTGGACATGGTCTCGGGTGATGGACGAATTAACCGGCGGCGACCGCCAAAAAACCGACCGCGTCGCGGCGGATTATCATCTTTTACAACGTGTTGGCGACCCTGAAGAGGTGGCTCAAGTTGTGGCATTCCTACTGTCTGAGCTGGCGAGTTTTGTCACTGGCGCAGATTACGCGGTCGATGGTGGATACTCCGCCATGGGACCTGAACAGGCGAAACCCGCCATTCCCCGTCTTGCTGAATAAGACACCCTGATTTTAATTTTATCGAGGAATTCACTATGCGTCGTATTGCAATCGTAGGTGGTGGTCAGGCGGGTATGCCATTGGCATTAGGGCTGCTGGACAAAGGTTATGACGTGACGGTTGCCACCAACCGTACCCCAGATGATGTGAAAAATGGCCGTGTAATGTCTAGCCAATGTATGTTCGATATTTCGCTGCAATTTGAGCGCGATTTAGGGATCAACTTCTGGGAAGACAAATGTCCGCCAGTAGAAGGTATTGGTTTTACTGTCCCGCATCCTGAAAAGGCGGGTGAAAAAGCCATTAGCTGGCGCTCACGTATCGATAATTACGCTCAAGCCGTTGACCAGCGTATCAAAATGCCTTACTGGCTGGAGTTATTTGCCGCTCGCGGTGGCAACTTGATGATTGAAGATGTGGGCGTCGCCGAGTTAGAAAAACTCGCTGAAACTCACGATTTAGTGATTTTAGCGGGAGGAAAAGGGGAAATTGTTAAGCTGCTAGAACGTGACCCTATTCGTTCTCCGTATGATAAACCTCAGCGTGCGTTAGCGCTCACGTACGTTCACGGCATGCTGCCAACCCCTGAGTTTTCACAAGTCTCCTTCAACCTAATACCGGGTGTGGGGGAATATTTTGTGTTCCCATCCCTTACCAACAGCGGCGACTGCCACATCATGGTTTTTGAAGGTGTGCCAGGTGGGCCGATGGATCAATGGGGAGAAGCGCGTACGCCACAAGAGCATTTGGCCTACAGCAAAAAAATCATCGATACCTATTTACCGTGGGAAGCAGAGCGCTGCCGCCATGTGGAGTTAACAGACGAAAACGGCATTTTGGCAGGGCGCTTTGCCCCAACAGTCCGTAAGCCAGTTCTCACTTTACCATCAGGCAAAATTGTCTTCGGTTTAGGGGATGCATTAGTCACCAACGATCCACTCACTGGGCAAGGATCGAATAACGCCACGAAAGCCAGCAAAGTCTATTACGACGCCATTTTAGCCCGTGGCGACAAGCCGTATACCGCGGAATGGATGAATGAGACATTTGAACAATTCTGGAAATACGGTCGCCATGTTGTGGAGTGGACTAACGCTCTATTAGCACCGCCACAGCCACATGTTCTTAATGCATTAGGCGCAGCGCAACAGCTGCCAACCTTAGCGCACACCATCGCGAATGCCTTTAACTATCCACCGGTTCTTGCACCATGGTGGCACGATGCCCATGCCTGCGATGCGTATATTCAATCGCTGATGCAAGAAGAAGTTCGCGCTTCGTAGGAGAAATCAGTATGTCGATGATTGCAGAGGACACGCTTATGTGCGACAGCGAATGGGGTCATACCGAGTTTGAATCGAAAACCTTACGCAATTTACTAGGCTGCTACCCCACAGGGGTAGCGGTTGTGACCACTCGCACCCCTGATGGACGTGACGTTGGATTGACCATCAATTCATTCGCATCACTGTCGTTAGATCCGCCTTTGGTACTGTGGAGCTTAGTGAATCATTCACCCAACCTCGCGGTATTTCGTGATTGCCAACATTTCACGATCAATATCTTAGGCAAAGATCACCAAGAGTTGGCGATGCGTTTTGCTAACCCTCGAGTTGAAAATAAATTCGAAGATGTCGCCGTGCACATCACGCCAGAAGGGATCCCCGCCTTACACGGCGCGATCGTGACGTTAGTGTGTGAAAACCACAAGCAGGATCATATTGGCGATCACTTATTGATGGTGGGGCATGTGCGCCGTATTGGTAGTGAAACGGGTAAGCCTTTAGTTTTCCACAGCGGCACATTTACCGCCCTACATGAAGCGCAATAGGCGCAGGAGATAGTATGGAACAGCAAACTTTGATGTCATTCGCCAGCGAGTTACAAAAAGGCAATATTCAGATTATCGACCTGACACAAACCTTATCGCCTTCATTTCCAGCATTGCAACTGCCAGCTGAGTTTGGGCAAGTGTGGTCATTCAAAATGGAGCAAATCTCCCGTTATGATGAAAATGGCCCCGCTTGGTATTGGAATAATTTTAGCTGCGGCGAACACACGGGTACCCACTTTGACGCTCCCGTTCACTGGATCAGCGGTAAAGATCAGCCAAAAAACACCGTTGATACTATCCCGCTCCACCACTTTATTGCCCCAGCGGTCGTTGTTGATGCTAGCAAAGAAGTGGCTCAAAACCCCGATTGGATCTTAACCGTCGATTTCCTACAAAAATGGGAAGAGAAACACGGAAAAATTCCAAAAGCCGCATGGGTTTTACTGCGAACAGATTGGTCGAAAAAGTCTGATAATCCAGAAGCGTATGTGAATATGCGCGAAGATGGTGCTCATACGCCAGGGCCTTCTCAAGAAGCGGTTGAATGGCTTATCCACCAACGTGACGTTAAAGGCTTTGGGGTTGAAACCATCAATACAGATGCAGGGCAATCTTACAGCTGGCCTGTGCCGTACCCGTGCCACACGCTAATGCACGGCAACAATAAATACGGCCTGCAATGCTTGAAAAATCTCGACCAACTACCGGCTACTGGAGTGGTGATCGTCGCAGCGCCCCTGAAAATTGAAGGCGGCTCGGGCAGCCCATTACGCGTGCTTGCGCTGGTGGGGTGAGGTATGGCGACCTTATCCAACCCCCAAGTGATCGTGGTCGGCAGCGGGATGAACTCGCTGATGTGCGCCGCCTTATTGGCGGTGCGTGGGAAATCGGTCTTGGTTCTAGAACGTAACGATCGCCTTGGCGGTTGTATTCGTACCGAAGCGTTATTTGACGGCTACACTCACGACCTACTTTCTTGCTGGTATTCATTGTTCGTTGGTAGCCCTGGCTACCAAGAGTTAGCGCCATTGCTTCAAAAACAGGGTTTGGAATTCGCTCAATGCGACTATTCCACTGGATTGGTGCAACCTGATGGCAAATCTGTGGCATTAAAGCGGGATATTGCGGAGGCCGCCAAACAGCTGGATGCTCTCGCCCCCGGTGACGGTTTAGCATTTCGTCAAATGGCCGAAAAACTGTTTAGCGAAGATGCCGCACTGACATTTGGTCTATTAGGGCAAAATCCCTACAGCGGTAGCATGTTCAAGTTACTGTTTTCCGAGTGGCGCAAACGCGGCGTTGATGGCTTGCTGGATTTCGCTAAATCCGGCGTGGAAAGTTTTCGTCGCTGGTCTGAACGAGAATTACAGCATGACTTTAGCCGTGCACTGATGGCGCCGTGGGTGCTGCATACAGGGTTAGGGCCTGATGAAGCCAGCTCGGCGCTGATTGGTAAACTGACGTTTGCCGCAGTTGTGGCGGGTGGAATGCCCGTTGTCAAAGGCGGCAGCTACCGGATTGTTGACGCGTTCACCAAAGTGATTGAACAACATGGTGGCGAGTTACGTACCAACGCCCATGTGGAGAAGATCATCACACAGGGTAGCGGTAAAAATAGCCGTGCCACAGGGGTTCGTGTGAATGGGCAATTTATTCCCGCGAGTGAAAGTGTGGTGTGCAATGTGACGCCAACCCAGCTATATGGCGGTTTGCTCGATGAGGTTTCGCCACAAGTGAAGCAGCGGGCGAAAGGCTATCGTTATGGTCGTGGTGGAATGCAAATCCACTTTGCGCTAAGCGCGCCGCCGCCATGGTGCAACCCTGAATTACTCAATGTGCCACTGGTTCATTTCACAGAGAGCATGGAGCAAGTGTGCTTGTCCGTCACCCAAGCCAATAATGGCTATCTGCCGGATCGCCCGACGTTTGGGATCGGTCAACCTACCACATTAGACCCAAGCCGTGCTCCTGAAGGCGGGTGGATCTTGTGGATCCAAATGCAAGAATTACCTCGCCATCTTAAAGGGGATGCGGCGGGAGAAATTGCGATCCCTGAAGATGGACGCTGGAATGATGAGGTGCGTGAAGCCGTTGCCGATCGCATTCAGCAGCGTTTGGAAATGGTGATGCCCGGTGTGTCTGATTTGATCGTCGGCCGCAAGGCGATTTCCCCCGCCGATCTCGAACGTTATAACTGCAATCTGGTGGGGGGAGATCCGTATTCAGGAACCTGTTCGCCAGATCAATTCTTTTGGTTGCGACCGTTTGCCGCTTCAGGGCAGACCAAAGCACACCAAACGGCAGTCAAAAATCTGTTCCATATTGGAGCATCAACCCATCCGGGCCCTGGTCTTGGCGGGGGCTCTGGGTATTTAGTCGCTGAGAAATTAGCAGCGAAGAAAAAGCGGTAATAGAGAATGGGCTTGAATCAATTCTAGGCAAGACAAACATATCGATCATAAACACATGTCGATCATAAAAACACGGCAAACACAAAAGTAAACATATAAAAAATATCATAAAACCACTACAGCGGCAGGTAAATGATGAATAAAGAAATGGTGAATAAGCTGCTCGTCGGCTCGTGCTTGGGTGCACTGTCATTTGGTGCTGTCGCAACAGAAGGGGGCGGTCTTGGGATCTACCCTGATGGGCTAGAAAACTTTATGTCTGGCGCATTGCCACCGCAAGGTGTCCATGTGCTGGTCTATGGTGGAAATGCCCACTATGACAGTGTTCGTGACAACAAAGGTGATAAAATTCCAATCCCCGGTTTTAGTGTGAATGTGAACGTACTCGCACCACGTTTTATCTGGGTAACTGACCAAAAAGTGTTTGGTGGCGATTTAGCGTTTCATACCATCCTTCCTTTGTTGGATGTGACGGCGAAGGCGGCGGGGAATAAAGAAACCAGTCGTGGACTCGGGGATATTACTTTTGGTCCCGCACTCGGTTTCCATCCTTCCGCTGACTTGCATTATGTCTTAGGGCTGGATGCTTACGCGCCAACCGGAAAATACAGTAAAACTGACCCATCAAGTTTAGGGAAAAATTACTGGGTATTACAGCCGGTGTGGGCAATCAGCTACATTCCACCTGTCGGGGTGAATGCGGATTTAAAAATGATGTATGACTTTAACTTCCGCAACAATGATACGGACACACGTTCAGGGCAAGCATTCCACGCCGATTATGCATTAGGCTGGGGCTTTGGTAATGGCTGGGTAGCAGGGATTGGGGGATATGGATTTATGCAAACCACCAATGACAGCGGCCCAAATTCAGCACAAGGTAAGGCTCAAGCTTTCGCGGTGGGTCCTTCAATCCGTTATGCAAACCCACAAGGTTGGCTATTTACGGCGAAGTGGGAGAAGGATTTCTCTGTGAAAAATCGTCCAGAAGGTTCACAAATTTACCTCAAAGCGTCTATTCCGTTTTAATTCCTTCCTCTTCAATATTGGCAGCCGAAAGGCTGCTGATATTGAAGTACATAATTCCTATTACCTATTTTCATTTTCAGGTGATAGTCGAGTCTTCCATATATGAAAAAATGACCGTACAACTCGCTAATCAGCCATACGGTCATTTTTATCTAGACTGGTTTTACTACATGAATTTACGCTTTTTTCATACTTTGGCTTGGACTCTCTCCATAGCGTTGCTTATATTCTGCGCTAAACCGTCCCATATGGGCGAACCCCCAACGCAATGCTACGCCAGTCACGCTGGTGGCTTCCCCAGACATCAATTCGGCCCTAACTCGCTCCATACGCAAATCACGTAAATATTGCATCGGACTAATATCTAAAAACTCTTTAAAACCGGCATATAAGCTGCGCAAACTGACGCCAGCAATATGGGCGAGTTGTTCAACGGTAATTGGCTCGTGGGCGTGTGCTTCGAGATACTCTTGCACACGGCGTACATGACGCGGACGAATAGTGGCTCGGCGCATACCGGAATCTTCTAAATAATTATGCTGGTGAGTGGAAAGTAGGGTGACAGAAACCAATTGCTCCACTTGGGTGGTTATCAGTTTATGTTGTAGTAAATCAGGCGTACGCGTTGCGCACTCAACCAAATAATTCATCAACGTACGCCATGCAATGCAAGACTGCCAAGCAAACCCTAATTCAAAAACTAACGGTTTCTCTAAGGTATGTCCAAGCTGCCCAACCAATGTACGCTCTAATAAAGAACGAGAAATTCGCAGCATAAATTGGTCATTATCACCATTCCATCGCATCACCGTAGACTCTTCTGGGCTAAGTAAAGAAGCCATCTGCGGTGTGGATTCTAAGGTTTTCCCGCCGCTTTCGATAATTGCACTACCTGACAATGGCATTTGCACCAGAAAAAAATCTTCCAATTGCCCGGGAGTGATAGCCACATCTGCCCCATAGCGCAGGCGGCTGAGGGAAATATCCCCCATTGGAATGTAATGCATTCGAGCATCAAGACGTTGATGCGGGTTAAGTAACTGAAATTGATGGGGCTTCATCACTCGACCCACCATGGATTTGATCTCTTCAGGATCAGCTGAACTGAATAATAATCGCTCAGAAGAACAGAGTTGGTTCTCTATCTGAGGTGCAGGTGCGTAAGGCCATGAATTGCTCAACATAAGGAGGTGCCTCCAAAGTAAACACTGTGCCCTTGATAGGTTGACTAGCGAGTGCCGCGATAAGCTAGAATCCTTGAGGGTCTCTATGGGATATTTCGATATCTCATTGTTATTTTTTTATTATCTTCGACTCATCACACGGGTCGATTTTATTAACATTTCATTAAACAATTTTTAACCAATTGTGCTTCGAACATAGCATAAAGGAATTTGCTTACCTAGCCATATTTGTGCAAAAACTATCCGAATACTGCAAGAAAATAGAGAGAATTCACTGATTGTGATTTCTATAACAAACTAAAAAATAAAGTTATTTTTATTGGATTTTAGTTTTAAATATATGATTATTCATATTGTTTTATATATTTATCTACCTATTAGTTAAGCAAAAAGTTATCTATTGTGGAATTTTATTTTTTATTAGAGGAATACTCTAATTCCCTTCTATTTGTAAGGGCTAATTAGGATTATTAGTTGATTAATTAGGGAAATTAGTCATGAGTATCTTTGGCTCACTTTCTTATCAACTATCTCTCATTTTTCTATTTTATCATTATTTTACAATGATTTTGTCCGCTCTATGCACCCCTTATCCACTCTCTGCAAAAATATAATATGCATGATTAATCATGGATTGACCTTTTCTTAACAAATGAGATACAAGAAAGAAACACAAAAAAGATAACAACGTGCTGACGTTGACTGGTGAGGTTAAAATGGCTGAGCGCTCGTTTGTTCAAGAAGTTCAAAAATTACGGCAGGGTGAAGGTGAAGTCTTCAGCGGTGAAGGGATCCTTGCCGTTACAAAAGCGTTACTCGAATCGGGAGTCTCCTATGTGGCTGGCTATCAGGGCGCACCGATTTCCCACTTGATGGATGTGCTGGCAGATGCGCAGGATATCCTATCGGACTACGGTATTCGTTTCGAAAATAGCGCCAGTGAAGCTACTGCGGCTGCAACACTAGCTGCATCAGTTAACTACCCTTTGCGTGGCGCAGTGACATTCAAAGCAACAGTTGGTACTAACGTGGCTTCAGATGCATTAGCAAACTTAGCCTCTGGCGGCGTACTGGGTGGTGCGTTGATTATCGTCGGCGAAGATTACGGCGAAGGTTCCTCTATCATGCAGGAACGTAGCCACGCATTTGCTATGAAATCCCAAATGTGGCTACTCGACCCACGCCCTAATTTACCTTGTATTGTTCAAGCCGTTAAAGATGGTTTTGACCTTTCCGAAGCCAGCAATACCCCAGTTATGCTGCAAATGCGCATTCGCTCTTGCCATGTTCATGGACAGTTCACATGCTCTGATAACCAACACCCTAAATTTACGGTCAAAGATGCGTTAGAAAACCCAACTCGTGACGTAAGCCGCATCGTGTTACCGCCTGCCAGTTTTTTACATGAAAAAGAGAAAATTGAGGCTCGCTGGCCTGCTGCCATCAAATTTATTCAGCAACGTGAACTCAACGAATTTTTTGCGGAAGATGCCGAAGATGTGGGGATCGCCTTACAAGGTGGCAACTACAACACACTGATCCGTGCATTAAACCAGATTGGTCTCGCCGACGTTTTTGGTAATAGCAAAATCCCGTTGTATGTCATGAATGTGGCGTACCCGCTGATTGATGATGAATTTGAACGCTTTTGCCGCAATAAAAAAGCCATTTTGGTTTTAGAGGAAGGGCAACCCAACTTTGTTGAGCAAAATGTGGCGAACATTTTACGTCAACGCAATGTTGATGTGGCGTTGCATGGCAAGGATATGCTGCCAATGGCGGGAGAATATAACACCGCGACGGTATTGGCGGGGCTGCGCTCGTTTTTCGAACGCTATGGCAAAATCGAGCCACAAGTGAAAGCGGCTGCAAATCAGATTCGTATTCCAACCATTAATGTCGCGGCCGTGAAAGCCGATGATGACCTACCTGAATATGTGAACGCTGCGGAACCTACTCTGAATGAAACGGTACATGCGCGTCCACCAGGGTTCTGTACTGGCTGCCCTGAACGTCCGATTTTTACTGCAATGAAGCTAATTGAGCGTGAACTGGGCGAGCACCATGTGAGTGCAGATATTGGCTGCCATTTATTCTCGATTCTGCCGCCATTTAACCTCGGAAACACCACGATGGGCTACGGGCTGGGTGGTGCGGGTGCCGCTGCGCTGAATGCGAAAGCGGGTAAACGGGCTATTTCTGTGATGGGAGATGGCGGTTTTTGGCATAACGGGTTAACCAGCGGTATTGCTAACAGCGTATTTAACCGTAGCGATAACTTAACTATTGTTGTTGATAACAGTTATACCTCAGCAACGGGTGGACAAGATATTTTGTCGTCAACGGCGCTAAATCCTACTCGCAGTACTGGCCATGAGATTGAAAAAGCCGTTAAAGGTGTTGGGGTGAACTGGGTGAAAACCATCACCCGTACCTACGATTTAAAAGCCATGACGAACACCTTGCGTGAGGCACTGACGACGACAGAAAGCGGTCCTAAAGTGTTAATTGCGCAAAGCGAATGTATGTTGAACAAGCAGCGTCGCGAAAAGAAAAAAGTCCGTGAAGATGTTTCAGCAGGAAAGCGAGTTGTCCGTGAACGTTTTGGTGTTGATTCAGATACTTGCACGGGAGACCACTCCTGTATTCGTTTATCGGGTTGCCCATCTTTATCAATCAAACCTAACCCAGATCCTTTACGGACAGACCCAGTCGCGACAGTGATGGATAGTTGCGTAGGCTGTGGGCTGTGCGGTGAAGTCTCCCATGCAGCAGTGCTGTGTCCTTCATTCTTTAAAGCTCAGATTATTACCAATCCAAATGGTTGGGACAAACTGCGCCACCGTGTTCGCGGCTGGTTTATTGGCTTCTTGCAGCGTCGTGATGCACGCCGCCGTGAACAACTGAGTTTTTAGGGGGGCACATGACTCAATCTTTAATGACTTCTCAACCGTTAATGACTTCTCAACCGCTAATGGCTTTGCAGCCGATCAAAATCGCCATCCTCGCGATGGGGGGGGAAGGTGGTGGCGTGCTCGCCGATTGGATTGTCAATCTTGGCGAAGATAACGGTTATTTTGCGCAAACCACTTCTGTGCCGGGAGTAGCGCAGCGCACAGGGGCAACAATTTATTATGTTGAATTATTCCCTGGTGCTGATAACCCGAAAACGCCTTCACCTGTTTTAGCGTTAATGCCAATGCCCGGTGATGTGGATGTGGTGTTGGCTTCAGAGCTGATGGAGGCTGGGCGCGCTGTACAACGTGGTTTTGTGACTGCGGAGCGTACCACGCTGATTAGTTCGACCCATCGGGTTTATTCCATCGCAGAAAAATCGGCTATGGGGGATGGGCGAGTGGATAGCCAAGCGTTGATCCGCCATGCGGGGCAAGCCGCCCGTCAGTTTGTACATTTTGATATGGCGCAAGCGGCGCAAGAGAGTGGCAGCGTGATCAGCGCCGTATTGTTCGGTGCACTGTTTGGTTCGGGGGTACTGCCCTTTAGCCGTGAACAATTTGAAGAAACCATCGTTCGTGGTGGCGTAGGGGTAAAACCGAGCTTGCGGGCATTTGCACTGGGCGCTGAAAAAGCGGCTCAGCCTGAAGAAGCTTATCAAGCAGAATCCGTAAAATCGGTAGAAAAAACGCCAAAAAACAAACATGTAGCTGCTCTCCTTTCTCGGATTGAAGGTCAGTTTCCTGACCATGTTCACTACCTTGCAACAGAAGGTGTTCGCCGACTGGTTGATTATCAAGACCCTGCGTATGCCGAAACGTACCTCAATCGACTGCAAGGGTTGTTTGCGCAAAAAGGCGGTGATGATCCGCGTTTGCAGCGTGCGCTAGTGCGCCACTTAGCGCTATGGATGTCTTATGAGGACACCATTCGCGTCGCAGACTTAAAAATTCGAGATAGCCGTTTTGCCCGAGTACGCAGTGAAGTCCAAGCGAAAGATAACCAATTGCTCGACATCAATGAATTTATGCATCCAAGAATCGAAGAGATTTGCGAAACGCTTCCCAAAAGTTTAGGCAACTGGTTGATGAAACCACATTGGGTACACAAAGCCGTTCGCAAATTGACGCAAAGGGGACGAACAATCACTACCAGTTCCTTGTGGGGATTCTTACAGTTGTACGTGCTAGCCGCATGGCGCAGAGGGCGTCGCTCAACGCTGCGTTATCAGCTTGAAAATAATCGCATTGAAAAATGGCTAGCCACCGTCGTGCAAGCCGCAAAAAGTAACCCTGCTTTGGCAACCGAAATTGCGCAATGCCAGAGAGTGGTTAAGGGGTATAGCGACACCCATGCTCGTGGATTGCGCAATTTCCAAGTTTTGATGGAGATTGTTGAACGTCATGGTAGCCAGCTAGCACCGATTAATTTACGTGAATTACGTGAAGCGGCGCTGGCGGATGAACATGGTAATGAGTTGAAAAAATGCCGTCAGCGTTTGGCGATGGAATAAGGATAGCATCATGAGTTTACTGACATTTTCTCGAAACCATCGGATCAATTTTTCAGAGTGTGATCCCGCTGGGATCGTGTTTTACCCGCAATATTTCGTGATGTTTAACAACCTCATTGAGCGTTGGTTTGATGAATTACTCCCTGAAGGATTTGCGGGGTACATCCTCGATCAGCGCTTTGGTTTGCCCACGGTGCATTTAGAGGCGGATTTTAAAGCGATTAGCCGTATGGGAGATGATGTTCAGCTTGAGCTGCATGTCGAACGCATAGGCGGTAAATCACTAACTTTACGTCAACGCTGTATCAGCCTTGATGGCGAGTTGCGCATGGAAGTGACGCAAACTTATGTCACTACATCACTGATTACGCATCAGGCTATTCCAATCCCTGAAGCACTGTATAGCGCCTTAACCCAGCAGCAACCGGTGTAATGGCACAACGTAATAAAGGAGAAATTCCATGAATATCGTTTGTATCGGCGGCGGTCCCGCTGGGCTTTATTTTGGGTTGCTGATGAAACTGCAAAACCCAAGTAACCGTGTGGTGGTGGTTGAACGTAACCGCCCTTATGACACCTTCGGTTGGGGCGTGGTATTTTCTGATGCCACATTAAGTAATTTGCGCAAAGCAGATCCCGTCTCAGCAGAAACGATCAGTGCTGAATTTAGCCATTGGGATGATATCGACATTCATTTTAAAGGTAGCTGTAACCGTAGTGGCGGGCATGGCTTCATTGGTATTGGGCGTAAAAAGCTTCTCAATATCTTGCAAGATCGCTGCCTTGAAGTGGGTGTGGAATTGGTATTTGAGACCCAAGTGGCGGATGACCAAGAAATTGCACGTCAATATGATGCGGATCTAGTGATTGCGTCTGATGGGATCAACAGCGCAGTCCGTACTCGCTATGAAAATATCTTCAAACCCGATATTGATCAACGTCGTTGCCGTTTTGTTTGGTTAGGTACAAAAAAGATTTTCGACGCATTTACCTTCTTGTTCGCGGAAAATGAACACGGTTGGTTCCAAGTTCACGCTTATCAATTCCAAGAAGGGTTATCCACATTTATCGTGGAAACCACCGAAGAAACTTGGCTGAAAGCGGGTATTGACCAAATGTCTCAAGAAGATGGGATTGCCTACTGTGAAAAGCTGTTCGCCCCGTGGCTGGACGGCGAAAAACTGATTGCCAATGCAGCGCACTTACGTGGTGCAGCGATTTGGATCCGTTTCCCTCGCGTAATTTGTGATAACTGGGTGCACTGGACACAACCAACAAGCAGCAAGGAAGTTCCTGTGGTGCTGATGGGGGATGCCGCTCATACCGCCCACTTCTCTATTGGTTCAGGCACTAAACTGGCTCTGGAAGATGCGATTGAGCTGTGCGAGAGCTTGAAAGCAACTCAAGGCGATTTGCGCAAGGGGCTTGAGCACTACCAAAAAGTTCGCAGTGTCGAAGTGCTAAAAATCCAGAATGCGGCACGTAACTCAACTGAGTGGTTTGAAAACGTGCAGCGCTATGAAAACCTTGACCCTGAGCAGTTTGCTTATTCTTTATTAACCCGTTCTCAGCGCATCTCTCATGAAAATTTACGTGTGCGTGATAGCAACTGGTTAACCCATTATGAAAACTGGTTTGCCGAAAAATCGGGTTTACCAACGCAGGTGGCTAACCAAAAAGTCACCCCGATGTTGACGCCATTTCGCTTGCGTAATGTGGAACTGAAAAACCGCGTGATAGCGTCTCCAACGCTGCTGTATTGCGCAACTGATGGGTTAGTCAGTGATTTCCATCTGGTGCATATTGGTAGCCGCGCATTAGGTGGGGCTAGCCTGATTATGACGGAAATGACGGCGATTTCTCCTGAAGCACGAGTCACGACAGGCTGCCCGGGTATTTGGAATGATGCGCAAGTGGCGGCATGGAAAAATGTAACGCAATTTGTACACCAGAAAACAGATGCGAAAATTGGTATCCAATTGGGGCATGCTGGGCGTCGTGGTTCAACACAGCGCGGCTGGGAGCAAGAAAACCACCCAATGAAACAAGGTAATTGGCCATTAGTTTCCGCATCACCATTACCTTATTTACCTTCAATTTCACAGACACCCACTGAGCTAACCGAAGCCCAAATGGCGACGATTATCGACCAGTTCGTGGCGGCAGCAAAATGCGCAGATCAAGCTGGTTTTGATTGGTTAGAGCTGCAAGCTGGGCATGGCTATCTGTTATCGAGCTTTATCTCTCCATTAACTAACCAGCGTACCGATGGGTTCGGCGGCTCGCTAGAAAATCGTCTGCGTTTTCCGTTAGCGGTGGTGAGCGCAGTCAGAAAAGTATGGTCTGACGATAAGCCATTGTCTGTGCGCATCTCTGCGACAGATTGGGTTGAAGGCGGCACAACAGTCGATGAGGCGGTATTAATTGGGCAGGCACTTCATCAAGCGGGCGCGGATATTATCGACTGCTCATCGGGTGAAGTTTCTCCTCTTCAGCAGCCAGTTTATGGGCGTATGTACCAAACCCCAATGGCGGATCGTATTCGCAATGAAGGATCGGTACCGGTGATTGCCGTCGGAGCGATCACTGATGCGGATCAAGTGAATAGCATTATCGCGTCAGGACGAGCAGATCTTTGTGCGCTCTCTCGACCACTCCTTGCCGACCCTGCTTGGTTACTCCATGAGTGTGCTCGCTTTGGGTGGAATTCAGTCACGTGGCCAGCGCCTTATGAATATGGTCGCCAACAATTAATCCAACAATCGAAAAGCCGTTAATGGCGTAAATGCGAGAGGAGGAAACACCATGACAGCCCACTCCCATGAAATTCAGTCCCATGACCAATACAGAGAAAATGTCGCAGGACGCGCAGATGTGGAAGATACACCAGAATTGTTAAAGTATTACAAACAGTTAGATGAACTCAAGACGGGCGCATTATGGACGGTTGCCAACAAAATAGAGCCGTGGCAGCCAAAATCACAATCCGTGCCTGTGTTATGGCGCTACCAAGATTTGCGTGAGCATGTTTTGCGTTCGGTAGATTTAGTGACCCCAGAAAAAGCGGGTCGCCGCGTGATCTACTTAAATAACCCGGGGCGCCAAGATGTGGCGGCTGCCGTGGGTTGGTTATATTCGGGTTTGCAGGTGATGCATCCCGGGGAAGCGGCTTCTGCTCATGCTCATTCATCATCAGCATTGCGTTTCATTATGGAAGGGCGTGGCGCCTACACCATTGTGGAAGGGCAAAAAATGATTCTAGAAGCCAATGATTTTGTACTAACGCCTAACGGTACTTGGCATGAACATGGGGTGGAAGAAGGCGGGCTACCGTGTATTTGGCAGGATGGTCTCGATATTCCATTAGTCAATGCGATGGAAGCGGGTTTCTACAAGGTTCACCCTGATTTACATCAAGCGCAAACTCGCCCAATTGATTATCCCGTTGGCATGTGGGGAGCGACAGCATTGCGCCCACACCATGTGGGATGGGATAAGCCGTATTCGCCATTATTCAAATATCAGTGGGGGCCAACTTATGAAGCATTGCAACGCGCTGCAAAAGTGACGGATGGCTCGGTGTTTGATGATGTTTTAATGAACTACACCAACCCATTAACGGGCGGACCTGTGATGCCAACTATTGGGGCTAGTATGCAGTTATTACGCCCTGGGTTTGTTGGTAAAGCTCATCGCCATACGGGCAGTTTTATTTACCAAGTGGCGAAAGGAAAAGGGTATTCGATTATTAATGGGCAGCGCTTTGACTGGCAAGAGCGAGATATTTTCTGCGTGCCATCATGGATGTTCCACGAACATGTGAATACATCCCAGAGTGAAGACGCGTGTCTGTTCTGTTTTAACGACCTGCCAGTGATGCACTCCCTTGGTCTCTATTATGAAGAGGCGCTTGTGGACAATGACGGGCGCCAAAAGGTGATTAGCTAAGTTTTTATTCTAACTATTTATTTTTTTAGCTATTTATTCCGATTATTGATTTTAATTATTTACGTGAAGATTTCAGTTAGGTCTTAAGACCTGACTCAAGGAGAAAAATTATGCGTCTTATTACTTACCGTTCAGATGTGACCGCAGCAGCACGTTTAGGGGCGATTGTTAACGAGCAAGTCGTGGATTTAGCGAGATTAGCTGAAGAGAACGGCCAATATCTCCCTGATAATATGTTGGATTTTATTGATTTAGGCCCTCAAGGGATCCGTGCAGGTACTGAATTATTAAACGCACATAAAGGTCAATTTCCTGCAGGAACGGCGTGGCCTGTTCAGAACGTGAAAATTTTAGCGCCAATCCCGCGCCCAAGAAAAAATATCTTTGGGATTGGTTTGAACTATGTTGAACACGTTGCGGAATCGAGCCGTACGCTGGATACCTCTAAAGAGCTACCAAAAGAGCCCGTTATTTTCTCTAAACCGCCAACAACGGTGATTGGCCCAGGTGATGCGATTGAGCACAACAGTAAAATCACTCAGCAGCTGGATTGGGAAGTGGAGTTGGCGGTGATTATGGGGACGCGTGCTAAAGGGGTATCTGAAGCAGACGCACTGAATTATGTGTTCGGTTATAGCTTAATGATTGATATGAGTGCGCGTGATTGCCGTCGTGCGGGTCAATGGATCTACTCAAAAGGTCAGGATACTTACGCGCCATTTGGCCCGTGCATCGTAACGGCTGATGAAATTCCTGATCCTCACTCACTGAATCTGAGTTTGAAAGTTAACGGTGTAACCAAGCAAGACTCCAATACTCGCCACATGCTGTTTAACGTGAATGCGTTAATTGCTGATATCAGCAAAGGCATTACCTTAGAGCCGGGGGATATTATCGCAACAGGTACTCCTGAAGGGGTTGGTGCGGGTCGTTCTCCACAAGAGTGGGTATGGCCGGGTGATGTGATTGAAGCGTATGTCGAAAAAATCGGTGAATTACGCCATCCAGTGGTTGCGGTATAACCCAAGGGAGATAGCAATATGTTGAATCTACCTCAATTTAAGGCGGCGGCAGTACAGGCCGCCCCTGTATTCCTCGATACTGATGCGACTGTTGATAAAGTGTGTCGGTTGATTGAAGAAGCGGCTGATAATGGTGCCAAATTAGTGGCATTTCCTGAAGTGTTTGTCTCTGGCTACCCGTATTGGAGCTGGGTGATGAACCCAATTGATGGCAGCCCTTGGTTTGAGAAACTGTGCAAATCTGCCATTGAAGTTCCGGGGCCGGAAATTAAACGAATCGCCCAAGCCGCTGCTCGTCACCATATCAACGTGGTGGTGGGTGTGAATGAGCGTAATCCGAACGGGATTGCCACGCTATACAACACGTTAGTCACGATTTCTGATGAAGGTAAAATTTTAGGGCGTCACCGTAAATTAGTCCCAACGTGGGCGGAAAAATTGACGTGGGCAAATGGGGATGCTTCCTCGCTGAAAGTTCACCAAACCAGTATTGGGCCTTTAGGGGCGCTGGCATGTGGCGAAAATACCAATACGTTGGCGCGTTTCTCGTTATTGGCTCAAGGTGAATTGGTTCATATTGCCAGTTATATTGCACTGCCGGTGGCACCAAAAGACTACGATATGGCAGATGCGATTCGTTTACGAGCTTCAGCTCACTGCTTTGAAGGTAAAGTGTTTACCATCATTTCGTGTTCAACAGTTTCTGAAGAAATCGTTGAAGCTATGGCTGCGTCGCATCCCGAATCCCGTGAGTTGCTCGCGCGTCAAAATAGCGCGTTTTCCGGCATTATCGGCCCCGACGGTCGAGTGATTGGGGAACCATTGATTGATAAAGAAGGTATTGTATACGCTGAAATTGATTTGAATCGCTGTATTCAACCTCGCCAAATGCATGATATTACAGGGCACTATAATCGCTTTGATATCTTTGACTTACAGGTCAATAGACGCCCATTAACGGCGGCTCGTTTCCATCATGGTGGACAAGATGTTGATGAACTTAATCAGTTTGCTGAATCGGATGACTCTTCAGTGGAGAAAGGACTATGAGCTTAGCACGTACATTTCGTATTGGTCAGATTGTGCCTTCATCAAATACCACGATGGAAACTGAAATTCCGGCCATATTGCGCGCCCGTGAAGCGATGTTTGCCGAGCGTTTTACGTTCCACTCTAGCCGTATGCGTATGCAGAAAGTCACCAAAGATGAATTAGCAAAGATGGATTCAGACAGTGACCGTTGTGCCATTGAGCTGTCAGATGCCGATGTTGATGTATTAGGGTATGCCTGCTTGGTTGCTATTATGAGCATGGGAAAAGGCTATCACCGTGTTTCGCAAAAACGCCTTCATCAATGCACCATCGATAACGGGCATCCAGCACCAGTAGTCACCAGTGCAGGCGCGTTAGTCGAAGGGTTACATGCCATTGGCGCAAAAAAAGTGTCGATTTTGACGCCGTACATGAAGCCATTAACGCAAATGGTCATCGACTATATTGAACATGAAGGTATTGAAGTG
Source organism: Providencia sp. PROV202 (assembly GCF_028479565.1). NCBI lineage: Bacteria > Pseudomonadati > Pseudomonadota > Gammaproteobacteria > Enterobacterales > Morganellaceae > Providencia > Providencia sp. PROV202. The sequence goes on from NZ_JAMPNV010000017.1 coordinate 30,944, forward strand.
GTGGATAGCATTTCGTTGGAGATCCCTGACAACCTCGAAGTGGGCAGACAAAACCCATTAGCGCCAGTGGAAATCACCAAAAAGCTGAACACCAATGTGGATGCGATTGTGGCATCGGCTTGTGTGCAAATGCCATCATTACCATCGATTCAACTGATTGAAAATAGAGTGGGTTTACCAGTGTTGTCATCGTCTGTGGCAACAACCTACATGATGCTAAAAAAATTGGGGCTAGATACGCGAGTGGATGGTTTTGGCTCGCTACTTAGCGGAAGATTTTAGTTAAATTATGTTAAGAGTTCAGTTTCCTTCTGCTACTCTGCTAGCTTCTAATGTCATAAAACCAGAAGCGAGAAAAGAGGAATTGATGCCTGAATCGAAAGTCTTCGTTGATAATTACCTGCCTGCTCTTTTGGGGCAGGCATGGATGCTAGTTTCATCTGAATTTCATGCAGTTGTGGAAGCTAATGGGCTATCTGTTTTGGAGTGGCGAGTTCTTTCCACATTAGCTAATAATGGTTCGATGGGGATCACCGAGCTGTCGCAAAAAACTGTCAGTAAGCAACCAACAATCACGCGGGTATTACAACGATTAGAGCAGCAAGGGCATGTGATCCGCCACAATAACCATACGGGAAGTGACCGCCGTGTGACACTCGTGAGTGTGACGTCGAGTGGCGTCGAGTTAGTCGAAGGGTTATTGATTGCTGCGGAAGAACACGAAAGGCAGGTTTTGGCTCCTCTTGGTGTTCGTAAAAGCAAAATGCTCAAGCAAGTTTTACAAGAATTGATTGATAGACATAGCCCAGAAATCAAATAGATAAGTTACATTGAAATACTCGGAATTATCCGTTTTTGATGAGTGATAAGGATTTATAACAGAAGAACAGATTAAATCCTTATAAAACACTAGTGTATTGAATAGAAATGTAATGTATTGGAAATTAAGTAATATCCTGTAACACAATGATTGCTATCGTAGTTTTTGATTTGTTTTGTTTTTTTATTCGGTAATAAATTGATGCTTTACATTGATTTGATTTATCTATTTACTGCAAGGCAGATAACTAAGATAAACCATTATGGAGCACTCAATGTCAGTAGTGACACTTGTACTCGTTTTTTTACTTGCAGTCATCGTGAGCGTATTTGTTTCTCGATTACTTAAAGACATCATTCCATTACCAATTATCCAGATAGCGCTAGGGGCTGCCTTGTCGTTATACGGATTTACAGTGGAATTCGAACCGCATCTTTTTCTATTTTTATTTATTCCTCCATTGCTATTTCTTGATGGATGGCGAATTCCCAAAGAAGCCTTATTCCAAGAAATTAAGCCAATTATGTCATTGGCGATTGGCTTGGTGGTCGTCACCGTTATTGGGATGGGGTTCTTTATCCATTGGCTGATCCCAACGATTTCACTGGCGGTTGCTTTTGCACTGGCAGCTATCCTTTCCCCAACTGACCCTGTGTCGGTATCTGCGATGACCGTGAATTCGCCACTGCCATCGCGTATGGCGCACATTCTTGAAGGAGAATCTCTACTCAATGATGCGACGGGCTTAGTGTGCTTTAGCTTTGCGGTTGTGGCTGCGCTGACAGGGGAGTTTTCTCTGACATCTGCTGCGGGTCAATTTGTGCTGGTGGCATTTGGTGGGATAGCGATTGGTTTATTAGTCGCATGGGCAATCGGCTGGTTAAACCAATTCTTGGTCAAGCGTACGGGTGAAGAGCCGGCTATCCAAATTATGATTAGCCTATTGATGCCATTTACAGCGTATCTGCTGGCTGAACATCTGCATGTTTCTGGGATCCTTGCCGCCGTTGTTGCGGGTATTGCGATGCACTACGAAAAAATCGCAGGGCGCATGCAAGCAGCGACTCGTATGCAAAGTAAGGCCGTTTGGGACACGGTACAAACAGGCTTAAACGGCATGATCTTTATTCTGCTGGGTGAGCAGCTACCAGGTATGTGGACGAATCTACCGCAAGTAGCCGAAGCCGCAGGTGCTAGCCATCCTTGGATGTTGTTTGTGTATGTTGCGGTTATCACCCTTGCATTAGGTGCGCTGCGTTTTGCTTGGGTATGGGTATCAATGACCCTGACCGTTTTCCACAATCGTCGCCGCGGAAAGCAAGCGGATGAAGTGCGCATTCGCATGATGGCGGTGATGGCAACGGCAGGAGTTCGCGGGGCAATTACGTTAGCAGGTATTTTAACATTGCCATTTTTAATGCCAGATGGGTCATTATTCCCTAACCGTGATGTGGCTATCTTCCTCTCAATGGGCGTGATCCTGTGTTCGCTGTTAATTGCTAGCATCGCATTGCCGATTTTAACCAAAGGTTTGGTGCAAGATTTACCTTACGATAACGATGAAATTCGTGCACGTTTGGCATTAAATGAAGCCGCAATGGCGCATATTCGTGAATTAATGAATCACCCTTCTGACGACATGGATGAGATCGCGATGCGTACCGAAGTGGGTGCTCAGCTGTTAGAAATCTATGGTCGCCGTTTGGATAATACGGATGAAACGGAATCGGATGTATTTGATTTACATAGAATGATCGAAATGGAACGTTCGATGTCAGATTCGGCTCTGAAAGCGAAACGTGAAGCGCTATACCAAATGCGTAAAGGGAAAAACATCAATGAGCGTGTGTATCATCGCTTACGTGATGAGCTTGATTTAAAAGAAGAAACATTAAATCACCATAAGAGTTCAAAACACTGATTCATGGTATGTTGACTCAAACCGCTTAAGATAACTTAAGCCATTTTTACATCATCATTGAAATATATTTTATTATTGATAATGTAATCTCTAATTATATTCAGGAAAAAATTATGTCACAGCATGTCGCTCACCTCATTATTATGATGACCATCACTTAACTGGTGGGAGTTTGCTGCATCCTCAACCCGCCAGATAAGGCGGGTTTTTTGTCCTTGTCTGGTTAGCATTCAACAAGGAGCCCTCTATGAATCTTTTCGAAAATACTCAAAAACATACGCAAGAACTTGAAGCCCTAATTGCTAACGCAGATCGTGCCATCACAGAAGAAAATTTCAGCTATTTAATGAGTTTTTATTCTGAGAATGGCGCATTAGTGGTGAAAGACGGTTTACATGTCCATGGGAAAGAGAGCCTAAAGAAAGCGTTTTCAGCCATCGCTGAATTTTTTAATCACAGCCTGCAAGTGTCTCAAGGTGCGGTGAAAGTTATTTTTGGTGAAGATTGTGCCTTAGTCTTGGCTGAAACTATTTTGAGTGCGTAAATGCAAGACGGTACATCATTTAACACGGTGCGAGATGCTACCTACGTTTTTAAACTGATCGATGGTAAGTGGCTATGTGTGATTGATAATTCCTATGGAACTTCATTGCTGAAATCCTAAGTCTTCACCGATTGTGTCATGAAAAAACAGCGAAATTCAGTTTACGTAATAAATGGTTTTTTATTGTAATTATTAAGCTTTACTGTTGTCTTTAGAGTTAAGTCTAAGGTTTATACTCGAGACAAGAATAACGGTGGAGGATATTTATTATGTCAATTTTCAGCTGGTTATTTAATCTCGGTAGAAATCGTTATGACTCGAAACGCGATAGTCAATATCGAGGTCATTCAGGACATGGCAGCAGTTCTAAGCATGGTTCTAGAAGTAAACATGACTCTAGCAGTAAACATGACTCTAGAAGTAAACATGACTCTCGAGGTAAACACGGCGGGGGTTATCAATACAATGATGGTCGAAGCGAAGATAATTATTTTTCACAGGGGCAAAATTTTCAAAAGATAAGATGCCGACAATGCCAAAGAGCCGTAGACCCAAATGCCAATTTTTGCGGTGAATGTGGAGCATCAACTTAAGGAAATAGAAAAGGTATTTAGGAGGAAGTATGGCGGAATCGTTTTTTTCTCATAAAAATCATTACCAACTCTATGTTAAGAATTTTATTGCATCACCAGCTTCGATGGGGACGGTGTTTCCATCATCCCGTTGGTTATGCAGTACCATGGTCGATAATATCGATTGGGCACAGTGCAACCAGATAGCGGAAATTGGCGCGGGTAATGGCGTTATGACTCGCTATATCGTGGATAAAATTACGGCGAAAACACGTTTAGATCTCTATGAAATTAATCGTGATTTTCTTGATATTTTAAATCAGATTGATGACCCGAGAGTGGCGGTTAATCCATGCTCTGCAGAATATTTATTGGGTGATTATGATTTGATCATTTCAGGAATTCCTTTTCTGTCCCTGAATAAAAAAACCAGCATGCGAATATTAAAACAGGTACGTCAGAGCTTAGTAAAGAATCAGGGTAAATTGGTGTTATTTCAGTATACCCAAGGTTGTGAGCCTCTATTTTCACGTTATTTTTCATTTACAAAAGAACGCGTATATCGCAATTTTCCACCTGCTTGGGTGTATACCTGTGTACCCAAATAACGCATCTTAGGCCAGCGAGATAGAAACTGGCCTAAGGCTTTTTACGTTATTTAGGGCGATACATTTCGAGTTTTTGTTGCTCTTCAATCCAGTAATAATCAGCCGGTCCCCCCGCCCGCATCAGGGGCTTTTGGCGAGCACTGTTATATAAGCCTTGCTCTAAGGTAGCTTCATCGATATGCACCATCACGACTTCCCCCATGACCATCCACGTATCCAGTAGGCTACCGTCTGCACGCTTTAATTGCTGATATTCAGTGACCACACACTCCATGGAAACAGGCGTTTGGGCGATGCGTGGAGGCGTAATTAATGTAGACGGTAAGGTGGAAAGCCCAGTCAGATCAAACTCACTTTCTCCACGAGGTAACATCGCACTGCTTGAATTGACCTGCTGTCCAAGTTCAAGAGTCGCAAGGTTATAAACGAACTCACCTGTTTCGATAGCATTGGTGACGGAATCTTTTTTTCCAACACTTGAAAAGACCAAAATAGGGGGGGAGTAGTTAAAAATATTGAAGAAGCTATAGGGCGCAAGGTTGGTGTTGCCTTGCTTATCACATGTGGAGATCCAACCAATAGGGCGCGGACCAATTAATGAGGGGATGGGATCATGGGGAAGCCCATGGCCTTGTTGAGGTTGGTAACTGTAAAACTGAGTTTTCATCATTGGCTCCTTTTTTCGTTATCCTAACGGATTAATTTATTCTAGTTAATATTAGAAAATGAAAAGTGCACGATATGCATAGTTTAAGCATGATATGGATAGTAAACAGTTTTTCATAGTTAAATTTATTAATCTTAATGAATTTAAATTATATTTTAAATTTTATTTTTTGAATTTATATAACTCGTAATATGAGTTGTTTAAGTGTTTTTTTATTCTCTGTGAAAATATTAAGTTTTTATCTTTGATATTTTTTTGTTATGAAGATTAAATAGATTTTACTAGGTTATTATGCCAGATATTTATAATTGGAATGGTTTCTTTTTTTTAATTTTAAATGATATTTTTTTGATGCCTTATTATGCTTAAAATAAATATAAGTTTAAATTATGAGCTAATTATATTATGCGTGTGAGTATTTTTAATTTATTGATATTTAATGTTATATGAAAAAAATCATGATATTCAAACGATCAATAAATAAAGTTTGATAGGCATTAGCTATTAAATTGTATAATTTCGATCGATATAAACGTATTTACAGATTTATTTAGTGTATCTATATTTTAATAAATTAAATTTCCTGCACTTTGGATATATCCATTTTTTATTACGCTATTTTCTCAATGAATTGGCTACCTTTGAGTAAATAAAATTAAAGCTATTTAAATTGGTTTTAATATGATGAAAAACAAATATCGATTACGTGAAGAAGTTGGTTCATTTATCAGAGAAGCACGGCTTAATTGTTCATTAACTGGTGAGGAATTAGGACGTATGCTTCATATTAGTCAGCAACAAATATCTCGCTATGAACGTGGAATTACGAGCATAAATATAGAAACGCTTGATGCCATATTAAATAAATTAGGTAAGGATTGGTCTGAATTCTTTTTCAAAGTTATTGCTAACTATTCAGATGAAATAGCAGAGATAAAACTACAAGATAATTTTTTATTTCAAGATAAAAAATCAAAACATTCTTATTACGATAAATTAAAGTTCAAAGCCTTACATGATCTTTAATAACGAATAATAAAATTAAAATTCCCTCATTAAATATATAACTTGTTGTTATTTAAATATTTTTCTGTCCCCATTAATTATTTAATAGTGTATTGCGTTTCTCTCATTTTTTAAACGAAAGGAAAGTCATTATATGAAACTTAATCAGTTAGCAATCATTACACTGCTGGCAACATCAGCGACTTCTTTTAGTGTCATGGCGGAGAATACAGGCACGGTGAATTTTATCGGCTCAGTGGTGACTTCACCCTGCAATATTGCACAATCATCGTTAAAACAAACTATTGATTTTGGGCAACTTTCTCGCCGTGGTTTAGAGAATGGTCGTACAGCGGAAGTGAATTTTAATATTGAGTTAACGGGATGTGATTTTTCAGATTACACCAAAGATTCTACTGGCACAGTAGCGGCGGTGAAAAGCATGGAGTTAGTCTTTACAGGGCAAAACTACGCTGATGCGGGTAACACTTTGCTCTCAACCTCTCCGGGCAATGCAAACAACGTGGGTATTGGTATTGATGGTTTTGAATTTGGTAAAGCTAAAGATATTTTATCGAGCATTATCAATAAGAAGGGGGATAACACCTTAACCTTCAAAGCATTAGCTAAAGCGGTTGATACCACAAAAGATGTCGCTGAAGGTAAGTTTAGCGCCGTGACTAACTTCCGAATTACCTATCAGTAAGCATCTGAGTCTACCGCCAGTGAACAACTGGCGGTATCAGGACTGGATTGAAGGAGAACGTTGAGGGAGACAATTGTGATTGTTTATCAATGGGTAACTCGCCAATTAGCTCAACTGATGACGATGACCATTCTGGTATGCCCGATAACTTCAGGGGCTACAGTGAATAAAAAAATAGAGCTTAATGCCAGTGCAACGCTGAAAGGTATTGTCATCGCGACACCGTGTTCGGTTGTCATGGAAAATAGATTTCAAACGATTGATTTTTCACCTTTGGCAATCCCTCTGCTTGGTACGAAGTTGCAGCGTGAGCAGCATAACCAACCTTTTATTATTGAGTTACGAGACTGTGGAAGCCTTTATTCTTCACTCGACAGTAAAACATGGTTTATTCGATTTGCAGGGGAAACAGCGGAACACATTGATGCATTTGTACTACGAGGCGCATCACAAGGTCTTGGGATTTCTGTCCTTGATAACCGTTTCAATACACTGATTCCAAACCAATATTATCCTTTGTTTGACAATGTGTTGCGACAAGATAAATCAAGCAAGGCACTCTATCTACAGTACTTTTTACGTCTAGAGCTAACTGGGCAACCTATTCAAGCGGGTAACTATCAAGGGTTAATCCGTTTTTTTATCGATTATCAATAACGTCGATTATCAATAACTTGTAGATAAACATGATCTCGAAATCATTTTCGAGAGGGGCACACTCGTCGCATTTGGGATGGTATAGAGCATGATGTTCAAACATAGCAAACTAAGACAGACGATTTTATTGGCGCTAAGTATGGGGATTGGCAATAGCTATGCTGCTGAATTTAATACCGATGTGTTAGATGCCGAAGATATGAATAACATTGATATGAGCCAATTTTCTGTTGCGGGATATGTTCCACCTGGAGACTATATTTTGACGGTTTTTGTCAATGGTCTGCGCTTAGGTGAGCCGCGAGATATCGCTGTTTTTGATGATAAAAATGCAAAAAGTGCAGGTTCTCAGCAAGTGTGTCTGGCGCCTCAGTTGTTGGATTTTATGGGGCTAAAAAAATCTGCAGAGGAAAAAGTTACATTATTTCATGACGAAAAATGTTTGAATTTTTCAGCTCTGGCTGGAGTGCAAACCAAAGTGGATTTGCCTTCTATGTCCCTAAAAATGACCATTCCCCAAATGTGGATGGAATATCGGGATCCTTATTGGGTTCCCCCCAAATTATGGGAAGAGGGGATCAATGGTCTATTTGTGGACTACAGCGCGAATATTTCTGCCACAAAAGAAACCGATGGTGACAAGCGTGTTTACTTATCCGGTAATGGTACATCGGGCATTAACATTGGGGCTTGGCGGTTGCGCGGCGATTTCAATGGAACGTATCAAAAGCAGCATGGGGGCAGTTATTCGCAAGAAAAACATAACTTTGATTTCAGTCGGTTATATGCATTTCGCTCATTGAAAGAAGCAGCTGCACTACTTACGATCGGGGAAAATAACTTTTACTCGGACGTATTTGATTCTTGGCAATATACAGGGATTTCCGTTGAAAGTGATGATCGTATGCTGCCGCCAAAATTGGTGGGATATGCCCCTGAAATTATCGGGGTAGCAAAAACCAACGCCATTGTGATCGTCCGCAGTCAGGATCGGATCATTTCAGAAACCTCTGTGCCACCAGGGCCTTTTCGTATTCAAACACTGGATAGCGGGATCCGCGGTGTGCTGGATGTGACAGTGCGCGAAGAAAATGGGGAAGAGAATAAATTTAGCCTCAGTACCGCATCGCTACCCTATTTAACCCGTCCCGGCCGGATAAACTATAAAGCGGCAGTGGGGAAAACACGATATGACAATCGACATTTAACGGGGGAGCCCGTCATTAGTGGTGAATTGTCATACGGTGTATCAAATGCATGGTCGCTATATGGGGGAACGCAGCTTAATGCCTATTACCAAAGTGCGGCTTTAGGGATTGGGCGTGACCTGTTCTCTTTCGGGGCGGTCGCGGTGGATATTACCCAATCTTTTGCTGATTATTCCGATGACGATAAAGGCCACTTACAGGGGCGTTCTTATCGCTTCAATTATGCGAAGTCATTCGAGGATCTCCGTACCGATATTACCTTTGCGGGCTACCGTTTCGCTGATAAAGAGTATCGAACGCTGATGCAATATATGGATGAGAGCAGAACTGGGCACTCCCCGCGAGCGACCAAGGAAAATTACCAAGTCTATTTAAATAAATACTTTGATGATTTCAACATCTCATTAAATTACCAATACAGCACTTACTGGCAGGATGACCCGCAAACCCAGTACGGTTTATACGCTAATACAAGCCTTAATTTTCCTTCTCTTTCCCAATATAGCGGCAATATTGCTATCTCTGCGACACGAACGGAGCGGAGTAATGGTTATGAAGATGATGCCATTAACCTCTACTTAACGATCCCGCTGTACAGCGGGCATAGCCTAACGTTTTCTGAGCTGTACTCTCGTTCCAATAAAAAGAATCAATATAACCATAATGTGGGATATAGCGGTTATGGGGATAGGGATAATTACAGCCTAACGATGGGGTATAACCACGGACAAGATGTGGATAGCCAAACGAGCTTGAGCGGCTTTTATTCCCGTGATCTCTCGGATGCCAACGTGTCCATCAATGGCAGCTATGTCCCACATCAATACCGCAGTGTCGGGGCATCGATTAACAGCGGGCTCACGATAACAGGCAAGGGAGCAGCGCTGCATCGCTCCGCCCATGGTGATACTCGCTTAATGGTGGAAACCTCGGATATTGGCGGAGTTCCGCTGAATAATGGCATTACAAAAACTAACCGCTTTGGTTTGGCGGTGATCCCGAATGTGAATAGTTACCGTAAATCCTCGGCTTCCATTAATACCAGTAAATTACCGGACAACATTGAAGCACTCAGTGCCACCAGCGATATCACGCTTACAAAAGGTGCGATTGGCTATCGAAGCTTCCCCGTGATGAAAGGGGAAAAACTCTTCTCGGTGATTACCTTACAAAATGGCAAAAAACCACCGTTTGGCGCCAGTGTGCGTAATGAAGCGAATCAAGAGCTAGGGATAGTTGGAGAAGATGGGGTGACTTGGTTGGTGGGTATCGAGAAAAATGCGGCGTTATGGGTGTATTGGCGCAACCAAAAACAGTGCCAGTTAACTTTGCCTGACTCATTAAGTAGCCCTTCCTCAATGCTGTTACTGCCATGTCAAAAATAATCGGCATGCCAAAAATAACGAAATTTTTATTATCTTTAATCTATGAGGTTGATTATGCTTAATTTTAAATTTATTTCCGCAGCATTGATAAGCATGCTTATTGGAATTCCACAAGTCTCTTATAGCGCGGTGACTCTGGATAGAACGCGAATTGTTTTTCCGGGCAATGAAAACTCTATTAATGTGCGCATCGCGAATGATAATCCTGAAGAAGCCTATTTAGCACAAAGTTGGATTGAAGATCTTCAAGGTAAAAAATTGACTCAAGGCGCAATCCTTGCCACACCACCGTTACAGCGCGTAGAAGCCAATAGCCACAGTTTAGTGCGTTTGAGCAAAACGCCGTTATTAAGCCAATTACCCGATGATAGAGAGTCCGTTTTCTATTTCAATTTGCGTGAAGTTCCGCCGAAATCCACGGAAGAAAATACACTGCAAATCGCCCTGCAATCCCGCGTCAAACTGTTTTATCGCCCTGAAAAAATCCTCGAAGCTGCTCAAACTAAATGGGCGCACAACATTACGTTGCAAAAAACGGCCAAAGGCTACCGTTTGAATAACACCACGCCGTTTAATTTAACGGTGATTGGGGTGGGGAATAGCAAAAAACAGTCGGAAGAGAGCGCTTTCGAAGTTGTGATGGTCGCCCCAAAATCCACATTCGATATCAACAGCCACACACTGACAACGCCGTATTTAACCTACATCAATGACTATGGTGGCAAGCCAACACTGGCATTTCGTTGCCAAGGAGACACCTGCACGGTCTCCGGGGAACAGTAATGGAACCAAGGCATAAAAGGGGGAGAACGTGGATGAATATTATCCGGTTAGTTATCGGGATTATCACAATGACCGTAAGTGCTTGGGGGCAAGGCGAGGAATTTTTAGGCAGCGTGCCACCTACTGAATCCCATTATGAATCTTCCCATGCGGGGTGGTTTTTGGTGAATGCCACGTTATTCAATGCGCCATGCAGTTTAGAGGTGGGGAAAATGTTGAAATTGACCCACTGCGGTGCTGGGGTTGCATTTAGTGAAAATAAGAATGGAGCAAAAACTCCCGCACTTTTGCGGGTGGTGGATGCCTTAACGGGGGAAGAAACGGTGCGTTACCCCGTGGGACTTATTGATGGAAATAACTCCGTTCAGCTCCCTTCTGTGATTGATAAAGCACACCCACTGCGACTGGAGGTGAGTTATGAGTAAGCTAACCCTGCTTTGGTGGCTGATGGCGCCCCTTTTTTGGAGCTTTTCGACTCAAGGTAATGCGCAATTTCTGGATGTGGAGTTTAGCGGGGAGTTAGTGCACCGCTCTTGCAAAGTAAGTGCCGGATCCGTCAAAAAAGAGATCCCATTAGAAGATTTACGCATGCAGTCTCTTAATCAGGGGGAGATCAGCGCTATCACGCCATTTACCATTGAAATCGACCATTGCCGGCGTGCAGAGCTAGGAAAACTTATTAAGGTAACGTGGCATGGGACGCAGTTAGTGAATATTGATGGGGATAACTACCTTATTACTCAAGGCGATAGCGGCGTGGTGCTGGGGATTATGGATAGTGAAGATAAACCCATTGCTTGGGATGAGCCGATCGATGTAGGCAGCGTTGCAGTGGTGAATGATGAGCAGTCTTTATCTTTTGGTGTAGTGGCGCGAAAGCCCCCTAATGGCTACGTCAGTACAGGGCAGTTCTCCGGTTGGGCGACGTTTTCTGTGGAGTATAAATAGTGAAGCAAATCAATAAAATCAGAAAGTATTGGTGGGGTTTACTGTTATTTGTCTCACCGGTGGTTTATGGGGATGTGCTTGTGGATGTCGTGGCGACAATGGTTGACCCTGCTTGCCACGTACGCAGTGAAAATAACGATTCGCCGCTACAAATTAATTTTGGGGTGGTTGAAATTAATGGCGCGCTGGAGATTTCGTTAACCAAAGATTTTCCGGTGTATATCAGTGGGTGCTCAGGGAGAAAAACACTGTCGGTGCTACTCAATCCAAAAGGCTATGGAACAGAGGAGTACCAAGGTCGGCAAATTTTATCCACCAGCGCAAAAGGGTTGGGGATCGATTTTTTTGATATTACAGATGGTCTGACATTTCCTTTAGAACTCAATCAATTACAAACCATCACGCCACAACCTATCAGTGCGACGGAGCACCGTATGAATCTTCAAGCAAAGTTGGTGAATACACGACCACTCAGCCAATTACCTGCGGGAAGATTCACGTCGGCAATGATGATCTCAGTCACTTATCACTAATGGGAACAGCAATATGTTGAAAATTAAATCCATCGTGCGGGTAGGTTGTTTAGTCGGTGGAATACTGTCGGCGATGATAGCTCATGCGGATTATGCGGCACAAATTATCGATGCTAATACGGGTTACACCATACGCGTGAATAACAGCAGCACGCTGGCGGATCACCCTGATAGGGGGTCAGACGGTCAAAATTACTATCAAGTTGGGGAGCCTTTTGTGGTGGATAGTAACCTTGCGGAACCGACTGGGTTAGTGAAGTGTGTCGGGCGCCGCTGGGGAAGTACGAGTACGCAAATTCTGCCAGCAAATGCGTTTCATCGATTATTTATGTATGTGCCTGAAACGGGGTTTTCAATTGCAGGACTCAAAGCGTATCGGTTGAATGCCAACCTCGTGATGACAGTGCAAGCCGACATGATGGAATGGACGAACCGCAGCTCAGGTGTGTGCTCAATGTCTGACGCGGATACGACATTTGATGTCCCAAGGTTTGATAACCATTTTCCTATCACCATGACGTTTTATATCAAAGAGCAAATTATCGATGGGCAGTTGATTATTAGTGAAATGCCATTAGCGGGTTACGTGCGTGCATTTACCAACCCGAAAGTGGCCCCCCCTTATGATAGTTGGCCGCTTCACGAATCTTCTGTGCCATTACGCTTGGCGGCTTCGCAAATTAATATCGGTGCAAAATGCACATCCAGTACCAGCAGCGGGGAAAAAGGGATACTGAACCTACGCCATGGGCAATTAAACAGCCTGCAATATGACAATCGTGCTAGTGGTCAAGTCACTTACAATTGTCTCTTTCAATCCTCCACAAAAGTGAATTTACGTTTGGATTACACACAAGATGACGATCCACAAAAGCGCTTACCGATGAAAAATGAGGCGAATGATACGATCTACAGCTCACTGTTGATTACGGATCTTGAAACAGGGCAATCTGGCAAAGAGATCAAAGCCGAAATTCATAGTATGAAAGAGTTCGAAATCAGTAGCCACCTACAAGGGGAAAATGCCCAAGCGGGTGACTATCACGGTTCTGCATGGCTGATTGCCACCTTGGATTAAGGTTAGGACTCAATACGCTGAATAAAACTCGATGGGGTTTGTCCAAGCCATTTTTTAAACATGGTGGAGAACGAACCCACATTGCTATAGCCCAGATCAAACGCCACTTCCGTGATCGATTTACCCGCTGAAATCTGGCTAATGGCACTCAGTAAGCAGGCTTGTTGTCGCCAATCTGAAAATGACAAACCCGTTTGCGCCCCAAAAAAGCGGCTAAATGAACGGTCGCTTTTGTGCAACTTTGCAGCCCATTCTTGGGGAAGCGAGGTAATTTGCGGTGATTTTAAAAATTCGCGGCACAGGGCAGCGAGGCTTTCATCTCGCGGGATAGGGGCAAAGAATGGCAGCGGCTCGGCGCGTGCCACTTCATGGAGGATTAACTGCATCAATGATCCATCGCGTCCGTTAAGATCATATTCCAGTGGCACATCAACCGCTTCTAATAACAATTGGCGAAGTAAAGGCGTGACGCGCAAAACTTCGCATCGATTGCCTTGGCGGGGCGCTGCCGCAGGTTCGATATATAAACTGCGGGTGCTGACATTCAGCATCCGTGTTTCATGTGCCGTATTCTCTGGGATCCAAACGCCGCTGTCGGGGGGAATAACCCACTCACCATCTTCAGTGCTCACCTCAATTAGCCCCGTTGCACCATATAAGAATTGAGCGCGGCGGTGCTTATGAGAATCCAATAGCACGTTGGGTAAGTAGTCCGTCGCAAGTGCGATAACATTCCGGGCGACACTATCAATGGTACTTAGTGGAATATTTCTCATCGTAATTTTGGTTACCGTCGTTCATTGGCTGAAATTCAAACATAACGAATTATTTTCTGAATATAGGCAAAATTTATTGATATAACCACATGTTTCACGCGGTTGGCTGAAATTCCAATGCCTTTGGCGGTTTTTCAAAAGTTGGCTCAGTGGGAAATGTTTACGCTATCGCGGCAACCTAATGTATGCCAGAGGTAGAGTTATCATGAAAAATTATAATGATCAGAGTGAACATCTGATTGAATCATTAACCCGTCGTCGGTTTATTCAAGGCAGCTCTGCGCTCATGGCTGTCCCATTTATTGCCACGAATACGGCTGCTTCAACACCAGAAAACCCCAATATTATTCCGACAACCACCTTGCCAAATGACGGTGAGCGAGTGGTTTCCACATGCAGCAGTTTTGACTGCGGCGGGAAATGTGATATTCGCGCCCACGTTAAACAGGGGGTTGTTACGCGCATCAGCACACGTCCCGATAGCGACCTTGATGAAGAGATGCCGATTATGCGTGCCTGTGTGCGTGGGCGCAGCTATCGCAAATTTGTCTACCATCCGAACCGCTTAAAATACCCAATGAAGCGCGTGGGCAAACGTGGTGAAGGGCATTTCGAACGAATTAGCTGGGAAGAAGCCACCACGCTTATCGCTGAAAATATGCAGCGAATTAACCAGCAATATGGCCCTGCATCACGCTTTGTGAGCTTAAGTACTGGGGTGACGGGCGGCATTTTCTCAGGGGCGAATATGCTACGCCGCCTGTTTAATTTGACGGGAGGATTTCTGGAAAATTACCACTCCGTCAGTAACGGTAACACTATGGCAGTGACACCCTACACTTATGGCACCTCGGCGAGCGGCAGTACATTAGATACATTGGAAGAGACCCCATTGGTGATTTTATGGGGGCATAACCCGAATGAGACTATTTTCGGGCACACCAACCATTACTTCCAAAAAATGAAGAAAAATGGCACCAAGTTTATTGTGGTGGATCCGCGCTATTCCGATACTGCCTCTTCGCTGGCGGATCAGTGGATCCCGATTTTACCGACCACCGATAACGCGATGATGGATGCCATGATGTACGTGATCATCAGCGAAGGTCTGCATGATCAGACATTTATCGATACTTACACCGTTGGCTTTGATGAGCATCAAATGCCTGATGGAGTACCGGAGCATGAATCCTTAGTCTCCTACTTGATGGGGAAAAAAGATGGCGTGGTGAAAACCCCTGAATGGGCGGAACCCATTACCAAAGTGCCTGCACAAACCATTCGCCAGCTTGCCCGTGAATATGCCACAACCAAACCCGCAGCCCTAATGCAAGGTTGGGGACCGCAGCGTCATATTTGTGGGGAGCGCTCTGCGCGTGGTGCGACATTGCTGGCAACTATTACGGGAAACGTCGGTGTGAAAGGGGGGTGGGCTGCTGGTTATGGCATGGCCGTGACGCCTGATCTTCGTAAAACATTGGCGGGTCCCAGCCTGTTTGAAAACCCAGTTAAAGCGAAAATTAATATCACCAACTGGGTACAAGCCTGTGAGGATGCCAGTCTAGTCATGCCAGATAACGGCTTAAAAAATGCAGAAAAACTGGATACCGAAATCAAAATGATTTTTTCCCTTGCGGGAAATTACATGACGAACCAGAACCCCGATATTCGCCATGCCGCCAAAGTGCTGGAGGATGAAAACAAGGTTGAGTTTATCGTTTACAGCGATCTGTATATGACCCCAAGCGCCAAATATGCCGACATTTTACTGCCTGAAACCAGCTTTTTAGAACGTTGGAATGTTGGCGGGACATGGGGCACAGGGAACTACATTATTCTGTCTGAAAAGGTCGCGGAGCCTGAATTTGAACGTCGCAGTGATTATGAGTGGCTCTGGGATGTGGCAAACAAATTAGGTGTGGGTGAAAAATTCAGTGAAGGACGTACGGAAAAGCAGTGGATTGAGCATCTAGTGAATGATGCCCATGAAAAACGCCCTGAAGATGGCATTCCCACTTTTGATGAATTGCTGGTTAAACGTCGCCATCTTCTGAAGCATAAACCTCATACAGGGCATGTGGCATTTGAGAAAAACATTAAAGACTTGGCCAATAACCCGTTTGAAACCCCATCGGGCAAAATCGAGATTTTCTCGAAACGTCTGTATGACCGCAATGATAGCGATATTCCAGCGCTCTCCCATTATGTGCCTGCGATTGAAGGCCCTGAAGATGCTCTAACACAGAAATATCCGCTGCAATTGATTACGTGGAAAGGGCGCAACCGCGCGAACTCCACTCAGTTTGCGAACCCATGGTTGCAAGAAGTGCAGCGCCAAGAGTTGTGGATCAACCCGATCGACGCGAAACGCCGCCAAATTACAGAGGACGATCGCGTGAAGGTGCATAACGATCGAGGTATCACGATGGTGCCTGTCAAAATCACGTCGCGGATTATGCCGGGAGTAGTGGCATTGCAAGCGGGAGCATGGTGGCAGCCAGATGAAAATGGTGTCGATCAAGGGGGATGTGCCAACGTTTTAACATCTGCACGCAGTACAGCAATGGCGCACGGTAATGCCCATCAAACCTTATTGGTTGAGGTAGCAAAAGCATGAGTAAATTCCACGTTTATCCCGCAGTGAGTGACAAACAACTCGGGTTTTATATTGATTCGGCGCGCTGCTCAGGATGCAAAGCGTGTCAGGTTTCCTGCAAAGATAAAAATAATCTCGAAGTTGGACGTAAATTTCGTCGGGTTTATGAAATCACGGGCGGAGAATTTACCGAAAATGGCTGCGGCAGTTGGGAGAACAACGTGTTCGCCTACACCCTGTCTATCTCGTGTAACCACTGCGCCGACCCAATGTGCGTAAAAAATTGCCCAACTACTGCCATGCATAAGCGTGAAGGGGATGGCATCGTGATGGTCGATACGGATAAATGTGTGGGTTGCGGAACTTGTGCGTGGTCGTGCCCCTATGGTGCGCCGCAGATGAATCCTGAAACCAAGCAAATGTCCAAGTGCGATTTCTGTATTGATTTACAACTGCAAGGGCAGACTCCCGTATGTGTGGCGACGTGCCCACTCGGTGCAATTCAGTTTGGCCCTATTGATGAGCTGCGCGAGCGCTTTGGCTCGCAAGCGGATGTGAAAGGGCTGCCAGACTCATCCATTACTCATCCCAATTTAGTGATCCACCCGCACCAAGGGGCGGGGCGTCATACAGCGATCCATGGAGCGAAAAAATGAATGAATGGCCACTATTAATATTTACCTTGCTGATGCAAGCCTCTATCGGGTTAAGCGTGATGCTGGGGATTTGTGCAAAAAGATTGGCGACGACTCTTGGTGGAAATATTCCTTCGAGCTTTCTGTTGCGCTATTTGTTTATCGCTTGTGTGCTGGCGGGTGTGGGGTTGCTATCCTCCATTACACACTTGGGGGTGCCGCTCAATGCACCCAATTCGTTATTAAACATTTTCTCCTCTTGGCTCAGTCGTGAAGTGGTTTTTACGGCGACTTACTTTACGTTCTTGGGCCTCACTTTTTTGTGGATGTGGTTTAAAAAACGGCTGTCCTACGGGTTACTGGGGATGGCGATTATCGCGGGACTGTGTGATGTGTATGCGATGGGGTCGATTTACCGTTATACCTCCATGTTAGTGTGGATGAATGACAATACCTACCTGATGTTTTATGGGGCGATGTTGACCCTAGGGGCGGCAGGCTACTATTTACTGGCTAGCTTTCTACTGAAAGATCGAGGTCAAAATAGGGCGCTCGCATTATTGATGGTGGTGGGCGTGAGCTTAGTAGTTCGTTTGATTTATCAACCATTTTACGAAAACTATTTGCTGGAAACCGCTTACACCAATGAATCCATCACTTTTCCCATTGATTCAATTAATGCTTATCAACAGATTTGGTCACTGCGTTTAGCCAGTTGGGTGGTTGGGTTTATTGCCATTGTGGCTATCGGCATGGGGGCATTTTACCGAATTAAAGGGGAGGGACAGGGCGTTCTGATTGGACGTAGCCACTATGTTCTTGTGGTGGGTTGTGTTTGTGCGCTGATTGCGGAATTTATGCTGCGTTACTGTTTTTATACGATCCATATTTAAAAAATGAATAACCGAGCCAGATAGGTTCGGTTATCTAATTTACGCTTAAAGCATGGGTGACTAAGCTGCCTTGATCATTGATATACACCGCAATAAGTTTACCATTTTGCCGATGACTCCCTTCTAGCTTTTCAGTTGAATACGGTGGGATCATAACGCTTTTCGCGATGGGGGTATTTTGGCTATTTTCATAATAGAGCTGTGAAATATTCAAAAAATAAGGGGTAGGGTTTTTAATCGAAAGCTGATTCTCGGAATGTAAGGCACTCACGTTATTGATAAATGACTCTACGCCACTGGCAAGCGCTGCGGGTCGATAAAAAACTTTGATACGAATTTGTAGCGCTAACTGAATAATATTCATTCCTTCTTTATTTTGAGGTTTTGGCGAAATATCAAGTACATTCAGGTAAAAAACAGATTCTCTATCTTGTGGTAAATTCCCACCAATAAATCGAATCCGTAATTGCGCGCCATCATGAGCGGCGATTTTGGTCACCGGCGGCGTCACAATAAACGGCGCCTCTGTTGTTTCAGGGGTGGAATGGATATTGCCCTCATCAACCCAACTCTGTACTAAGCTTGCTTGTTCACTGTCATTAATGGTTTGAATATTGGCAGATTTTTGGTCGCTTAAGTAAATCAAACGCGTTTTTTTGAGTATTAAGCTCGCGTGCGTCTGTGAGCTGAGAAAGATCAACATTAAACTGTAAATAATCCCTTGAATATGTCGCATTTTTTCATCCTTCTAATTATAAGACATGACCACCGTTGCGGTGCTGGATACAGGGCCTTGCGTCACGATAGCAGGGGTATAAGGGTAATAGTAAGCCCCCATGTTGAGGGTAAATGATGGGGAAATAGGACTACCTTTTGCCACAGTGAAAATAGACGTTGCGGTATTTTGTGCAGCCACGCTATCGGAGAGGGTAATTGGGGTGGTGGGATTACTTGCAGTGACTAATCGAAAACCTACACCTGCGGCACCTTGATTGGCGGTGTTATTCATGGTGGTTTTATCTGTTGCGAGTAAGCTGCTGCTGGATAAGAAAATATTGATATCCCTTGATGCGTTGCCTCCCGCCAGAAAATCACTGCAAGTGAAGTTGAGGTTAAAGGGCGTATAACCTGCGCGTGTTGCTGATTTGACGGTACTGATGCTGACCGGGGGTAGCGTGACCACTAATCCTTGGTTAGCAAAGTTACACGTGGTGGTAATGGGGTTATAGATGACTTGAACGGGTTGCAAGTAGATATCATCAGGTTGAGTGGTCCAATTGAGTCCAAGTAAAAATGCGAGGAGTCTAGCCACCACATCAAGAAGCCATTGTACAAGACCTAAAGTGGATGCATCCGAAGCAAAAACAACGGGGTTAATGGTTGTGCTGCTTCCTGCAATTTCAATATAGTTCGTGCTCGGTTTGACGGTCACAAGGGTAAATTGCATGGTGAAATTTACATTGAGTTCATTGGCATTGTGGGTACCGGGGGACAAGTTTGACACATTGTTTTTTTCTAATTTGGTGACGGTCACTTCGACTAATTGTTTACCTCCATTAAATCCCACGGTCGCTTTTCGACCTTGAAATGGTGAGGCAATGCCAACGACATTAGGGAGTAATCCATTATTGGTACAAGTAAATGTGCCGGAAAATATGGTTCGAGAGTCTTTGGTTACGACAGTCGATGAGCTAGTTAAATCGTTTGATAAATCAAACGTAATAGGGGTCGCCGTGACGGTTGTCGCTTGTCGACAATTGGCTGAAGCATACTGGCTGACGGCAAGTAAACTTGAAAATAATAGTGCCAATGTGGTTTTTTTCATTGGATGTTCCTTTATTGACAGCGGTTTTTACCTTTATCCATCGTGTTAACCGGTTGATGGATCACGCACTCTTTTTCCCCTTTCAGCTTGATGTGCAAGGCTGAAGGTAGCTGTTCACTCTTAAGGTACAGCACGCCAGATTGCCCTACATATCCAATACTTTGCTGTTGTGGATCGACGACTTCTGTCCCGAATGGCAGGCTATGACCATCCGTTTTTTCACCACGTAAAATAAAGGTTTGTCGAGTGTCTGTTTCTAACTTGATGTAGTTAACTGCGCCTTGGTACGGGCTGATGTTTGCCATATTTCCGAGCACTTCAGCGCCAGCCGTGTTTTCGGTATCAGACAGGGTATAAGAGTTAGCGCGATAAGGGGTGCTGTTGGTCACGAGCACCACACCGCGCTGATTGGTTAGCGTGGTTTTATCGTCATTGACCATCATATTATTAGCCATTGGGGCATCAATGATGGTGTAGGTATCTCCGGTATCACCCGATAAGGCGATATGGTTAGGGATAGCAACCAAGGTACCTCGGGCACCTAACCCTGCCTGACGATAATCATTCGCTTCGGTATAAGAACCGGATAATGTGGTGTAAGGGTGTTTATAGGTGATATTTCCACCGAGGACATTATTGCCCCCAGACTGATTCGTACCTGTCACGGTGTAATTAATTTGGTTATTTTTCCCCGCGATGCCACTGACACTCAAGGCTGTTTGTTCATAGTGAGAGTCAGTAAAATAGCTACCTAAGCTCACGTTAGCGCGTTTTTCAAATAGGCTAATGGGAACGCTGATATTCATATAAATGCGGGTTTCTTCGTCATTATCATAGTTACGCATGCGTGATACGGATACGCTGTAGGAGATATCGTTGTAGTTGTTGGCATAACCGACTTGGTATTCTCGGCTACTGCCGTGAGTGTTCCAGTAATCACGATGGGTTCCAGAAACAAAAACAGAGCCATAGTCGTCGCCAAGTTGCTGATTCAAGTTAACGGTGAAGGTATTTTTCGCCCGTGAGCCTCGTAAGGCATCGAAGTTACTTAGCGAGAGATCGGAATTGCTATTATTATTGCCAATTTGGTTGGCATTTTCGTCTTGATATCGCTGCCACGCTTTGTAGTTATCATGGGAGTAAATTGAATCAACAAAGCTATAGTAGCCACTGGTAGAATAGCGGTATGTTGCGAGAGTTAAACTGGTCGAGGTGGCATCAATAAATTTACTGTAGGTTAAACGATAGCTTTGACCACTCTTATCTCCGCTATCCAATTTAGTTTTGGCGTGAGTGATGTCCGCGGAGATAGCACCAAAGCGAAAGTTCCAACCACTCCCAATGACGGCGGAGTAATATTTTTCACTGAGCAGAGCGCCTGAATAGAGCGTCACTAAGTTATTCAAGCCGTAATGATATTCACCTTGAATAAATTTAGGTTGGTATGAGGTATTGTCGATTTTTGCTTGCCCAGCAAGAACATTATAGTTGGAAACACCCTCTTTGAGCATGTCTAGCACGGCGGAGTAGGGAACAGAAAATGACTCTTTTCGACCATCAGCCTCTTGTATGACCACCAATAAATCACCGCTTCCCGCGCTAGGTTGAATATCGTTAAACGCGAACTCTCCTGGCGGCACGTTTTCTTGATAGACCAAGTACCCATTTTGATAAACGGTGACTAAGGCGTTGGTTTGTGCGACGCCTCGAATAATAGGCACAAAGTTTTGGCTTGAATTCGGCAACATGCCTATTTCGGTTGCGAGCATTACACCTCGCATACGGATGCTATTAAATAGCGCCGTTGGTGTATAAAAATCGCCTGCCTTCAGCCCTGAATTAATCTGGCTGATTGGGCGGTATACATAACGGGTGTTATTGCGCCATTTTTGCGAGCCATGGGATGAATAGCGATAGCTTGATTCATCACGAAATTGCCATGCACCTAAATTGACACCCGAGTTGAGGGTGGCATAGAAATTTTCATTATTTCTCTTCTCGTGTTTCTTCTCTTTATAACTGTAATAGTTTGTATTATAAGCAAAAATAATGGCTGGTACGCCATGTTGCCACAAGCTGGGATCAACATAACCAGATTCAGATTGTTTAATCGACACTTGTGGAACAGTAATGTTTAGTCGCAAATCACTGATTTTAAATTGGTAATGTAGGTTGGGTGCCAGTGAATTGAGTTGAACATATGCGTTAGCCTCAGTCTTCTCTGTTTGGTTAGGCGTGGTTTTTAAGCCGAGCTTAGGGACATCACTTTGCGCAATGCTGATTTGCTTCCCATTATCTTCAACATTGATGTCAAACTGTCCTTTCCAAACCTGATTAACATAGATGTCCGCAAGCTGTTTGCCCGCTGGAATTTGTCCATCAGAATAGAAACGAGAAATATCTCCTTTTGCAGATTCACCCACCAAAAGGGAGGTATCAAATTCATCTGCAAATGCATTTTTTAGATAAGTCTGTAGCCCTATTAAAATAAGGATGTAGAGATAATTTTCTTTTTTCATGATGGTTTCTTCTGTTAAAGCTGAAGGTTTTTAGATTTGAAAACACCATAATCATCAACATATGTCAGAATAAGATTGTTACCTTTTAACTGCTTTTTTAACGGCAGTGTTTTGGATGTGTGGGGTGGAACCATCTCTGAATCAACAAGCGCTGTTTTTTTATCTTCAGGCGTTGTAATAGCAGCAATTGTAAAGTGGTATTGGGAATTATTATTCACGACAATACCGTTATTATTTAGCTGGTAATTAATATTGTCCGTGATATTTTCAGGTGATTCAGTTAATCCCTTAGGTCGATAAAATAATTTTATTCTTGAACGCGCCGCTAATTGAATGACATTTTTTCCTTTCATTGAATCTGGCGCTTTAGGAATATCTAGGACATTTAAATAAAAAACACTTTCAATATTATCTGGAAGTTTTCTATCTGTTTTTTTAATTTTTAATTGTTGACCTTGCAAACCCTCTATTTTGATAATAGGAGGATAAAGATAAAACGGTGCATCTGAATTTTCAGGCGTTGAATTTATATTGCCATCATCAATCCAAGATTGAACTAATGACGGTGTTTTACTGTTATTAGTTAATTGCACGGACATGCTTTGTGCATCTTCAGGATATATAATTCTTGTTCCTGTAATAATAACGTTTGAAAATGTTTCTTTAGAAAATAATAAAAGAAGTAAGAATAATAATTTTATTTTCATAATAAATTCTCACTAAAAGCTAGGTTCAGAGGAACCTAGCTTGAGTTTATTGTTATAGATATGAAACGGTATAAACAACGTTTGATTGCAGCGCACCGACAGATGCGGCAGTCGCATTTGTTTTGTAGTAGCTAGCAATTAAGTTCAATGTTGCACCCGCAGCTGAAGTGGTATTGGCTGCGGTTAACTGAGTATCAAAGGTCGTATTTAATGGAATAGCAACGGTTGGTGATCCAGTCTGTGACAAGCTAAAACCCACGTTACGAGCAACGGCCGGATCATTTTCGTTCACTGTTGTATTCATTAAATACAGGCCTGAAGGCGAAATATTACTTGAAGAGAAGTGAAGTTTTAATGTTCCTGCTGGTGTACCTCCACCAACAATTGCACAGTTTGAAAAGGTAAGCCCAAAGGCTTTTTGGTTTTTTGTAATAACGGTACTTGCCGTTGTTCCTGCATCAGAAGATATAATCGGATCTAAAGCAATCGACATATCAGCGCTGTTATTACCATTAATCGTACAGGTAGTATCACTAATTGCACCGGAGAAAGAAATAATACCTCCAGGGCTATTTGTGGCAGCAATTACTGAGCCAGATAATACGGATAAGGACAGTATTGATAGAGAAAGTATATGTCTAGGCATAATTAACCCCATCGAGGTTCTCGATTAATTAAAATAAGTGATTTTTTTCGCTAACCAGAATTGGCTAGCTTTTTAAGCTTAGACAAGGTTTAAAGATCTTCAAGATATGTAAAGTGGAATTCTTAGGTTTATAAAGCCAATGATTTTAAATTTTCAGATTAAAAATCTGAATTTTTTATTTTTAATTATATTATGTACTGTTTTTTTGCTTGTAATGAGTGATGCTACTTAGTTAAGTATAGATAATATAAGGAAGATTTTATTTCTTGGTTTTTTTATATTTTATTTTTATTCTGGAATTTTTTGTTTTTATTTATCTTCAATGTTTAAACAAGCAAAAGGAGTATTATTTTTTTCGAATATTTTTGTTTAATTAATTAAAAATTTATTGAGTGATTAGCATTGTTAATTATGTGGTTAATTTTTGATGGGATGTTTTTCAATTTAACTGCACATTGAGTTGTGGGGGTTCAAAAAATTAGTTCAAAAAAAGAGAGCATAAACGCTATTTTTGAATAAGAAATAGTGGATTAAAAATAACTAAAATTACCTTGATATAGATGAATAAAATGAAAATTAAAACAATTCTCATTTCTGATTTTTGAACCATAATGATAAGTAACATAACGTAGAGAGATGGGGTGCAAAATGGTCGGACTTTTCAATCGTTGTTTGTCACATGAAGACGCAGGAAAATTGCTGTTGCGCTTAGCGGTGGGTGGGTTAATGCTATTTCACGGAATGAGCAAGTTGCTAACAGGTGCGAGTGGCATCAAAGGGTTGTTAGCCTCTTATGGTTTACCTGAATTTATTGCTTACGGCACAATTTTGGGTGAAGTGGTTGCCCCTATTTTTATTGTGTTGGGTATTTTAACCCGGCCATCTGCGTTATTAGTGGCGTTCACGATGGTTGTTGCATGGTTAATGGTGGGATTAGATAAAACGTTTTTACTGGATAAAACAGGGGCATGGGCGATTGAGAGTATCGTTTATTTCTTTGTAAGTGCGCTGGCGATTGCTTTGCTCGGTGCCGGGAAATATTCCGTGGTGAAAAGTGAGAATTGGCGATAAATAGTGTGGAATAGTGAAAAGGGCATCGAAATCGATGCCCTTTGTTTGATAACGAAAAATGCTATTTAGCACTAAATTCTAAGATGGTTTTCTGTAAGAACGCATCTAACAGGCGACTATCTCTACAAGACGGCTCTGGAAATTGGTAGCGTTCCATGTTGTCTATCGTTTCTTGGATTAATGCATCAATAGCGGGTCTGCGCGCACCATAAAGGCTTTCTTTGCCTCGACCTTTTATCTCTAGCAGCGTATTAATTTCTGCTAATACATCCTTTTGGCTAACACATGCTGCGACTAAATCACTAAAAGCCATCGGTGGCATATTTTTATGGTTCTCTATCCATCGCAAGGCTAATACTGATCGTAAGATATAAAAGTATTTTTTTAATCTCACTTCTTCGCCCTTAAAATCAGAGTGTAAGTTCCTTTTACTGATAGAAAGGTAGTGATAACGCGCTTTTAACGGCGAGTAAAATTGTTCAGCCAGAGATGCTAACTGAGTAAAAAAGCCCTCATCTTTATGATAAACAATCGGTGATTGTAACCATTCAATTAATGCGGGGTTGGAATTACGCATCAGTTTTAAGGCTTTTGATAATTCCCAACCCGATACATCTAGCTCGTCATCAATCGGCTTTTCTATCACATCACGTTTTCTATCGAGTGTTAGGTACCACTCAAGTGAATGCACATAGATAAAGCGCACATCATAATCGCTGTCTTGCGAGGCAAATCCCCAACCACGACTACCGGATTCACAGGCAAATAATATTTTGATTTGGTGAGTGCGTTCTATCTCGCTTAATGTTTCACGTATCCTTTCTTGCATAAGCATGGATACGCCATCACTTATTTTTTCCATGCAGCTATTTTCCATTTGAACGCCTAATTGGGGAAAATTACCCCTTCACACACACCACTTGGCGTAGCGTATGCACAATTTCTACTAGCGACGATTGGGCTGCCATAACTGCATCAATGTCTTTATAAGCCATTGGAATTTCATCAATTACATCGCTATCTTTTCGACATTCAACATGCGCCGTCGCTATCTTTTGGTCGCTCACTGAAAAACGTTTTTTAGCTTCTGTTCGGCTCATTACACGTCCTGCGCCGTGGCTACATGAGCAAAAACTCTCTTCATTTCCAAGGCCGCGAACAATAAAGCTTTTGGCTCCCATTGAACCTGGAATGATCCCCATTTGTCCTTTTTGGGCAGATACCGCCCCTTTTCGGGTTACTAGGATCTCTTCACCAAAATGTTGCTCTTTCTGCACATAGTTATGGTGGCAGTTTACCGCTTCTTGCTGGGTCATAAACGGTTTGGTGATTTCTTTCGATAGCGCTTCCAGTACGCGGTGCATCATCACTTCACGGTTATGGCGAGCAAAATCCTGCGCCCAACCTACGGCTTCCATATAGTCGTTAAAATATTGGCTTCCTTCTTGGAAGTACGCCAAATCACGGTCTGGTAAGTTGGCGATATGCTGCTGCATATCTTTTTGCGCTAAGGTAATAAACAAGTTACCAATCGCATTTCCCACACCGCGAGACCCGCTATGTAGCATCACCCAAACGCGGTCTTGCTCATCCAAACACAGCTCAATAAAGTGGTTTCCCGTTCCCAACGTTCCTAAGTGATTGTAATGGTTAGTTCCACGCAGTTTTGGGTATTTATCGCAGATGCGTTTGAACTCTTCATCCAGTTGCGTCCAGTGGGTATCCACAATATCAGGGGCACGATGCCAAGCGCCTTTATCTCGACCGTGTCGATGGGTGGTTCGTCCGTGAGGTACCGCAGCTTCAATGGCAAAACGAATATTTTGCAGGCTATCGGGTAAATCCGATGCAGTTAATGATGTACGCACCGCAATCATCCCACACCCGATATCCACACCAACCGCCGCAGGGATAATCGCCCCTTTAGTTGGGATTACGCTCCCAATGGTGGAACCTTTACCTACATGCACATCTGGCATCACTGCTAGATGTTTAAAGATAAACGGCATTTTTGCCGTGTTTTGCAACTGGGTTACTGCCGCAGGATCAACGGGAACTCCGTGAGTCCACATTTTTACTGGCGCACTATTGGGTTGCATGATTTGGTTAAAGTTATTGTTATTCATTGTTATTCCTTAATTTTTACCAATCCGTTTAATACTTGATCCAATCCACCGTAAACGGAAATTTGGTCGATTCTATGTGCAATACTTTCTAAGGTTTCGAGCTCTTTTAAACGCAAGGCAACGGGATTGTTTTCCATCACTTTGGCAGTATTTAACAGTGAGCGCGTGGCAGCGGTTTCTTCGCGGCGACGGATCACGTTGGCTTGCGCCGATTTTTCGGCTTCTACAACCTGAGACAAGATGGTACGCATGTCTCCGGGTAAAATAATGTCTTTCACACCAATGCTATCGATTTCTAAACCGAAGGTGAGGGCGGTTTGTACCACATGCTCCATCATCAGCTGGTCGATTAACTGCTTATTTTCCAACAGTTCATCTAAGGTACGTGTGCCGATAATTTCACGCAGGGCAAATTGCAGCTCGCGATATAAATAATCCACGGGTTGGCTCAATTTGGATAACGCCAACAAAATATCGGCATAGCGCCAGTTTGCCGATAAGTTAACACGCAAAGTGACTTTATCTTTGGTCAAGATTTCCTGACCGCTGACTTCCAAGGCCTGTAATCGCGTATCAATCACGTCCACTTCAGGCTTACGACAAATCTTCCAGTAACCGTAAGTGCCGGGTTGTAAAATCGATTGGATCTCGCCGTCTAATTTAAAGATACCGACATGCCATGCAGGAACTTGGCTGATTAACGCCAAATCGGTACCTTTGATACGTTTTTTACCTGCCAAACGCGCCAGCAATGTTGGGTTGATAACGACATCGTCCGTCAATTGGGTTTCGATGCGCAACGTATTGCCCGTTTTCCAGTACAGTCGGCGCGTCGCGGGCGCTAAAATTTCCGCTAGGCTGTTATGCAAATAAACAAAGCCCATTTCATCGTCTGCGAGAGTGATGTTCACGCAGTATTCTTCAACCCAATCAGGATGAAACTGGCGTAAATGCTCAGCAAGTTTCTCTTCAATTGGGTCATTATTCAGTTCAAACAGTGAAACTGTCAGTTTATTAAACCAATCATTGAGGCGATGTTCGCCAGCCACGAACAGTTGCTTGAAATCGCCTTTGTTTGAAGTCAGTGCAATGTATCCCTGTGCCACGTTAATTTTTGTCATTGTTATTTTCCTTTTTATTTATAGAGGTGTTATCGAAATCATCGACGAAGCGAGGAGGGAAACAATCGAGCGCCTTACGGCTGTCTACTGTTCTGCTCAATGCCCGGTACGATGACTCGGATAACACTGTGTGGCGAAACGGCAACCACGTTTTATTCATTTGGTTTTGAATGTCGGGACTCGAACCCGATAGCGCATGCTATTACCAGATAGGTCTTACTAACGGCGGAATACAGACCATGCAGTGGGGCTAGCCACCATGTCTGCACCGGTAGAACTGAAGTTCTGACAAATTCCGGTAGTGGACAATCAGACTATAGCCAGATGCGTGCCAACTTTTTATAAATGCCATTAAATGTTTTTAATTTATTGATATTTAACAATTAATTGTTTCGATGATTTTTTTGGTGCCATTGTTAGGCAGAATGACTTATGCTTATTTATATATTTTTATATCGCCTTTTATAAATATTTATAATATGAATCAAAAAAGAAAAGTGGTTATTGGCGTATTGGGTACCGTGCTCGACCGACGTGGTAAAAAAGCCAATCGCTGGAAAAAATGGCGCCCTACTGTGGGGCTGTGCCAACAAGCAGATTTAGATATTCACCGCTTTGAGCTTATCCACCAGGTGAATGACTATTCGTTAGCATGCCGTGTGAAAGAGGATATTGAGCAGGCATCGCCGAAAACTGAGGTGGTGCTGCGTGAAGTGGATATTGCGGATCCATGGGATTTTGAAGAGGTCTACACTTCACTGCTGGATTTTTCCGCAGACTATCCTTTTGATACGGAAAACGAAGAGTATTTGGTGCATATCACCACGGGCACCCACGTGGTGCAAATCTGTTGGTTTTTACTAACTGAAGCCCATTATTTGCCCGCAAAATTGATCCAAACTTCACCGACTCGTGGGGAACGGGAAACCGATCCGGTGGGTATGTATGCGGAAATTGACCTCGATTTAAGCCGTTATGCGCAGATCACCAGCCGTTTTGAGAACCAGCAACAGACTCAGTTGGCGTTCTTAAAGGCGGGTATCGCCACCCGTAATCGGGCGTTTAATGCCATGATTGAGCAAATTGAGCGCGTGGCACTGCGTTCTAAAGCACCGATTTTGCTCAATGGCCCTACGGGTGCAGGGAAATCTTTTCTCGCTCGGCGAATTTATCAATTGCGCCAAGGACGCCACCAAGTTAAAGGGCGTTTTGTGGAGATCAACTGTGCCACTTTGCGTGGTGATAATGCAATGTCTACGTTATTTGGGCATGTGAAGGGCGCATTTACGGGCGCGCTTAATCCACGCCAAGGGCTATTGAAAGAAGCTGATGGCGGAATTTTATTTTTGGATGAAATTGCCGAATTGGGTCTTGATGAGCAAGCAATGCTATTGAAAGCTATTGAAGAAAAAAGCTTTTTTCCGTTCGGGTCAGACAGTGAAATTCAAAGCGATTTCCAGTTGATTGCAGGAACCCATCGCAACCTTACCGAGTGGGTGGAAGAGGGAAAATTCCGCGAAGATTTATTCGCCCGTATTAATATGTGGACATTTGCGTTGCCGGGGCTGGCGGATCGCCGTGAAGATATTGAGCCGAATATCGATTATGAATTGGCAAAATTCTGCCAAGCGGAGCAGAGCCAAATCCGCTTTGATAGAGAAGCACGTCAACACTATGTTCAGTTTGCTTGCTCCCCTCAAGCCGCATGGCGTGGTAATTTCCGTGAATTAGGTGCTTCAATTTCCCGTATGGCAACCTTCGCGGAACATGGGCGTATCACCCAGTCAGTGGTAGAGGAAGAAATTCAGCGCTTAAGCCAGCAGTGGCAGCCAAAATTTAAGCGACAACTTCCTGAACAAGTGGGGGAAATCGACCTATTTGAGCAGCAGCAGTTGGCCACAGTACTGGATGTGTGCAGGAAATCATCTTCTTTGTCTGAAGCTGGGCGCACGTTGTTTGCGGTGTCTCGCCAACAGAAAAAACAGCCGAATGATGCAGATAGGCTGCGAAAGTATTTAGCCAAATTTGGGTTGGATTGGGATAAAATCAGACAGATTTAAAGAATAACAACGATAAAACAAGGAATTATGATGGAGCTGACTTTCTTAGGTACTAGCGCAGGTGTGCCAACAAAAGAGCGCAATGTCACCAGCATGATATTAAATTTAGTCGGTATCCGTAAAAGCTACTGGCTCTTTGACTGTGGCGAAGGGACTCAGCACCGAATCTTAAACAGTCCCTTTAAAACACCCAAGATCGAGAAGATTTTTATTACCCATTTACACGGTGACCATATTTTTGGGTTGCCGGGATTGCTCTGTAGCCGCTCTATGGGGGGAACGACGGATCCCTTGACGCTATATGGGCCGAAAGGGCTGAAGCAGTATGTGGAAACTGTTTTATCAGTGAGCGACTCCTACATGACTTATCCTCTTGAGATTGTAGAAATTGAAGCAGGTAAATTATTTGATGATGGGGAGCTAATTGTCACAGCGTATCGATTGGATCACCGCGTAGAATGTTATGGCTATCGTATTGAAGAACATCCAAAACCGGGGGCGCTAAATGTGCAAAAACTGGAGCAAGATGAGATCCCTCGTGGACCTTGGATGCAGGCGCTGAAGAAGGGCGAAGTTATTGAGTTAGAAGATGGTCGCACTGTGAATGGAGCCGACTATCTTGGTGAGCCAGTCACAGGTAAAGTGGTCGCAATTTTTGGGGATACCATCCCAACCCCACAAGCACTTTTATTGGCGAAAAATGCTGATGTTATGGTGCACGAAACTACGTTAGAAGTGGCGCTAGAAGCGAAAGCCAATGAGCACGGACACTCATCAACCCGCCAAGCGGCACAGCTTGCCAAGCAAGCGGGGGTAAAACGGTTTATCGCGACGCATCTCAGCGGGCGCTATGGCACAGAGGATATTCCTCGTTTACTGGCGGAGTGCCAAGCTGAGTTTCCTGAAACACAGATAGCGGAAGATTATTTGACGGTGCGGATTTAGTGTTGAAGCAATCGACACGGGATAAAACGTGTCGATTTTGTTCGAATGAATAGTATCAGGTTAGTAAATCACTTTCACAAACCCATTGCGACAGTAAGTTTCGTATTCATCACTTAGCTGTCGGTTTGTCACAATCACATCAAATTGGGACAGTTCGCCCATATTGGCGGTCGCCACTTCATCAAACAGGTTATAAGGCGCTAATAAAATCTTGCGAATCGATTTTTCCATGCCTTTCTTTTTCATCGGTAAATCATCGAGATTATAGCAAGTCACCCCATAGGCGCTGTGAACCCCAGTGGCAGACATAAAGGCTTTTTTGGGATTGATGGAATCGAGTAAAGAGGGCAGCGTAGGGCTGTAAAACGAATCACTTTTGGGGCGATATTCCCCACCACACAGCAGTGCTGTGGCATTTTTTTTCTGGCTCAAGGCGAGAAAAACGTTATGGGAATAACAAATGCCGGTAAAGCTGATTTCTTCAGGGATCAACGCTATCAAGGTGGCCATTTCGATGCCATTATCAAAAAAGATCACATCATCTTCACTCACCATACTGGCGGCTAAATTAGGGATATACAGCTCTTCAGTTTGATCGGGTGTGAAAACATCGGCATGGGGTTCGTGCGGGGCTAAAGCAGTAGGTTGAGTGACAGAAACAATATAGCCACCAAGCAGTGACATGGGGATAGGGCCTTCAGTATCCGCATTGAGATCTCGACGAATGGTCATTTCAGAGACTTCAAGTATTCTCGCGGCTTCTTTAAGATGAATGCGTCCTGAACGTTTAATACATTCACTTAATCGGCGAAGGCGTTCTTTTTGTTTAGTTTCTATCACCCTGCAATCCTTTTTATGATGGCGCGGACGAACCGCGCCCCGTTGTTTAGTAGTCACTTGGAGTGGTATTTTCTCCAGTCACAATAGCGACACTCGCGCTTGCACCAACGCGGTTAGCACCAGCTTCAATCATCTTAATTGCGGTTTCACGCGTACGTACACCACCGGATGCTTTGACGCCAATTTCATTGCCAACCACTTTACGCATTAAAGCGACGTGATGCTCAGTGGCACCCATTGTACTGAATCCTGTTGAAGTTTTCACAAATCCAACGTTAATTGTGCGGCAAATTTCACAAACCTGTGTGATTTCTTCATCAGTTAACAGGCAAGTTTCTAGGATCACCTTCAGTGTTGCTTTACCACAGGCCGCAAAAACGGCTTCGATATCTTGACGAACGAAGTCTAAATCACCGCTTTTCAGCATACCTACGTTGATGACCATATCCACTTCATCGGCACCACGGCGAACAGCTTCAGCGGCTTCAAACGCTTTAGCCTCTGTTAAACATGCGCCTAATGGGAAACCAACAACACAGCACACCATCACATCGCTATCTTTTAAACATTCGCTTGCCAATGGGACATAACCAGTGTTAACACACACTGAAGCAAAGTGATGTTGAGCCGCTTCTGTACATAACGTTTTGATATCGTTAACTGTTGCGTTGGCAGCCAATAAAGTGTGATCAATATATTTCGCTAAATCTTGCATTTAAACCTTCCTATATGACGTTTTCAGAATAGATGTGGAATAGGTAACAAAGAATGAGGAAATGTGGCAGATATAACACTTGATCATTCGTTATTCGAGATCCTAATCACAAATGATATTTTTGCAACATGATAATGTTAGGATTATATCATTATGTGATTTATTTAACACGAGGGACATTATGGATATAGCAGTTATCGGTTCAAACATGGTCGATTTGATCACCTACATTGATCAAATGCCTAAAGAAGGGGAAACCCTCGAAGCCCCAGCCTTCAAAATCGGTTGTGGCGGTAAAGGGGCAAACCAAGCTGTTGCCGCAGCAAAATTAAACTCCAAAGTTATTATGCTCACTAAAGTAGGCGACGATATTTTTGCGGATAACACCATTCGTAACCTTGAGTCTTATGGCATCAATACCCGCTATGTGGAAAAAGTACCGTGTACCTCCAGTGGTGTTGCGCCGATTTTTGTTAATCAAAACTCATCGAACAGTATTTTGATCGTCAAAGGGGCGAATAAGTTTTTATCCCCTGAAGATATCGACCGCGCTGCGGAAGATCTGAAAAAGTGCAAATTGATCGTATTGCAGCTGGAAGTGCAGCTGGAAACGGTTTACCACGCGATTGCCTTTGGTAATAAGCACAACATTCCTGTGTTACTTAACCCAGCGCCGGCACAACGCGCACTGGATTTAGATTACGCATGCCGTTGTGATTTCTTTGTACCGAATGAAACTGAGTTAGAAATTCTGACCAATATGCCAGTGGATACCATGGATAACGTGCGTCGTGCTGCACAATCCCTGTTAGACAAAGGCCTGAAAAACCTGATTGTCACTTTAGGTGATAAAGGTGCGTTATGGATGACTCGTGAAAGCGAACTGTTCATTCCGGCTATCAAAGTGAACGCGATTGATACCAGCGGGGCTGGCGATGCGTTTATTGGTTGCTTCTCTCATTACTATGTTCACACCGGCAATATCGAAGAGGCGATGAAAAAAGCGGTTCTGTTTTCAGCCTTTAGCGTAACGGGAAAAGGCACGCAATCTTCTTACCCAAGTATCGAGCAGTTCAGTGAGTTTGTGCAGTTAAATAATGTGCAGTTGAATAATTAGTATTAACCATCTTTCAAGCGCCAGAAGCATTACCTGTACCCACAATATTTGCTCTGAATTTGAACGATGTTGAGCATGACCGGTTGAAATGAAGGTTGCCATTAGAGCAAAAAAGCCCGTTTAGCCGGTTAAAAATATAATAAAAATTATTAAGGGTTAATATGAACATCAAAAACATAACTCAGTTACCTGATGGGTACCTGAATAAGACACCTATATTCCAATTTATCCTACTTTCCTGCTTATTCCCGCTTTGGGGATGCGCAGCTGCATTGAACGATATTTTAATCACACAGTTTAAAAGCGTTTTTGAACTCAGTAACTTTGCTTCTGCATTAGTGCAAAGTGCGTTCTACGGCGGTTACTTCTTGATTGCCATTCCAGCTTCTTTGGTTATCAAAAAAACCAGTTATAAATACGCGATTATGATTGGGCTTATTTTGTATATCGCGGGTTGTTCCATGTTCTTCCCTGCGTCTCATATGGCGACTTACACCATGTTCTTGGCGGCGATTTTTGCTATCGCGATTGGTTTAAGCTTCCTTGAAACCGCAGCGAATACCTACAGTTCGATGATTGGTCCAAAACAGTACGCGACTCTGCGTCTGAACATCAGCCAAACCTTCTACCCAATCGGTGCCGCTGGCGGGATCTTATTAGGTAAATATTTGGTCTTCTCCGAAGGGGAAAGCCTGCAAAGCCAAATGGCAGGAATGGATGCAACTCAAATCCATGAATTCCGTTTAGCCATGCTGGAAAACACCCTTGAACCATACCGTTATATGATCATGGTATTGGTTGTGGTGATGATCCTGTTTTTACTGACGAAATTCCCGAAATGTAAAGTGGCAGAAACTGCGGAACATAAACGTCCTTCTGCACTGGATACCTTAAAATATTTAGCTAAAAACAGTCGCTTTAGAAAAGGGATCATCGCCCAGTTCCTATATGTGGGAATGCAAGTTGCTGTTTGGTCGTTCACCATCCGTTTAGCGCTGGAAATGGGGGATATCAACGAGCGTGATGCCTCTAACTTCATGGTGTACAGCTTTGCTTGTTTCTTTATCGGTAAATTTATTGCCAACATCTTAATGACCCGTTTTAATGCCGATAAAGTCCTGATTATCTATTCCATTATCGGTGTACTGTTCTTAGTGTATGTGGCCTTTATGCCAAGCTTCACCGCAGTGTATGCGGCGGTATTAGTGAGCATTCTATTTGGACCATGCTGGGCAACTATCTATGCGGGCACTTTGGAAACCGTCGATAACGAGCATACTGAAATGGCGGGTGCGGTGATTGTGATGGCGATTGTTGGTGCGGCAGTTGTACCTGCAATCCAAGGCTATGTCGCGGATATCACTCATTCTCTGCAGCTCTCTTTCTTAGTCTCAATGCTGTGCTTCGTCTACGTGGGCATCTATTTCGTCGGCGAACGTCGCTTTAAAGCGAAACAACAAGCCAAATAATTCGCTATTGCTCAGGGTAGGCGCTGTGCCTACCCCTCTTTACCTCAAACCGTGAGTATGACAATGAACACAATTATCCCGTTACATAAACGCTTATTTACGGAAAAACCGACCTTAGTTCTGAAAAATAGCCAGTTTTCCGTTTCCGCATTTGTCTATCAATCTGGTGTGCAAGGGCTGCGTGTTGAAAACTCGCAGGGGCACTTAACCATTTTGCCATTTTTAGGGCAGATGATTTGGGATGCTGAGTTTTGCGGGCAAAACCTGAAAATGGAAAATATGTTTTTAGAACCCAAGCCTGTCCCTACAGTCATTGAAACCTATGGCTGCTTCGCTTTCCATTCTGGATTAATTAGTAATGGTTGCCCATCGCCAGAAGATAATCACCCATTACACGGGGAAATGCCTTGCGCACCAATGGATAGCGCATGGCTTGAATTGACTGAAACCAGCCTTAAAGTGTGCGGTGAATATGAGTATGTGATGGGCTTTGGTCACCATTATCGTGCTGCGCCATCCGTACAATTAAATGCGGATAGTGCACTGTTTGATATCCACATGTCAGTGACTAACTTAGCGTCTGTACCAATGCCGCTTCAATATATGTGCCATATGAACTACGCCTATGTGGATGATGCCACCTTGACGCAAAATATTCCTGAGCAGGCAATTAAGTTGCGGGAGTCTATTCCGGGGCATGTACACCCAACTCAAAAATGGCTCGATTTTAACCAAGCGCTCAAGTCTGGAGAGGTGACGCTAAATCAATTAAATCAGCCGCAGATGTGTGACCCTGAGATTGTCTTCTTTATGGATAATTTGAGCCAATACACTGCCAGTCCTGAATTTAAAATGCGGTCACCAGCAGGCAATACCTTTGTAACTCGTTTTAAATCGAATGAGCTAAATTATGCGACACGCTGGATTTTATATAATGGCGATCAAAAAGTGGGGGCATTTGTGTTACCAGCAACCTGCCGCCCAGAAGGGTTTATTGCCGCTAAAAATAACCAGACGCTGATTTGGCTAGAAGCCGGAGAAAACCGTCAATTTACGGTGACAACGGGTGTAGAGCAGTAACTTTTTTACTAAGGCTGCCGTTGAGCAGCCTTTTATTCATATTGTTGACACTCTTCTTGTAAGTCATCAAGTAAGCTTTGCGCATCAAATATAGGAGTGCTTTTCCCATTCGGTAACATCATGATTGCCGTTTGAATATTGGCACTTGCCATATCCGGTAAGATTTCTGTCATCAAATGTTCTAGTGTCATCGGTAGCGGATAACATTCTGCCCATTCATCCGTCAAACACAGTTCTACGTACTCTTTCGCAGCCCATAGCGGTAAAAATAAGCAGTGGTCATCATTCTGCGCGGTCACTAATCCATCATGGTTAGCTAATGTCCAAACCTGTTCCCAATCAGCAACTTTGCCAACAAAATAGAGATATCGGCGATGAGGGGAGAGCAATAGAACATTGTTGATCTCTTGCTCTTTAGGCGAAAAATAGGCGCTATTCATTATTGGATTACCTAAAAAGTAATTGATAATTATTGAGATAACTAGGTGAATAATTGTTATCTTAGCAGTTATTCACTCACTATTTAGAGTGTTATATTTTACACAGCAAATTAGTTTTTAATGTCAGTTTAGGGCAATAAACATGATAGAAGCATTACTTGAAAAATATGCCATTGGCATGACCATCATTGCCGTCTGTTTAGCGTTGTATTTGCTTTTTGAAGTTTTACACAAGCGGCACAAACATAAGCGAAAAAGCATTTTGGTTCATGTTATTCAAACCGTGGTGCTGTGCGTGATGGTGTTAGTCGCAGCTCAATCGGTGGATATGGCAGCGAGTGACTTTGATTTAACCTTTATTTCAACACCACTGATTAATTTAGTCGCCATATCGACGATCGCATTGATTATCACGCGAAAATTCTTCCAGTTGGTTAACCGCCTAGAGAAGAAACAGATTAAAAAAGGCAGTGACCCAACTTCCGCGCGGATTATTGCGCGCGTATTTAAGACCGCGGTCATCGTCATCATTATGCTGTTATTTGGCGAACATTTTGGTATGAGCTTGTCAGGATTGATGGCATTTGGAGGCATTGGCGGCATCGCCATCGGTATGGCGGGTAAAGATATTCTGAGTAACTTTTTCTCAGGGATCATGCTCTATTTCGACCGCCCGTTTAATATTGGGGATTGGGTCAGTTCGCCAGATAGAAATATTGAAGGAACAGTCGTCGAGATTGGCTGGCGGATCACCAAGATTGTCACGTTTGACCATCGCCCGCTCTATATTCCCAACTCACTGTTTTCTTCCATTAGCGTTGAAAACCCAGGGCGCATGACCAACCGACGAATTAAAACGGAAATCGGTTTACGTTATGAAGATTCCGACAAAGTTAGCGCGATTGTGGAAGATATTCGCACCATGCTAAAGCAAGATGAAAATATCGATACAGGGCAAACCTTGCTGGTCTATTTCGATGCGTTTGCGGATTCTTCCCTGAATATTATGGTCTACTGCTTTACGAAAACCACCGTATGGGCTGAATGGCTGGCTGCACAGCAAGCGGTCTATTTGAAAATTATTGAGATAGTTAAGCGTCACAATGCGGACTTTGCATATCCATCTCAAACCCTGTACGTGGAAAGAAACAAGTAACCTCGTCGTCCTGAAAAATTAACCGACTGATCCACTGTCATTATTGTCTGCTTCGGTCGGTTAATCTGCAAATAATCTATTTTTCATGGTTTATGGCTAAAAAGCCGGTGAGGTTATCCGGAAATTTTTATACTATTAACCAGTGAGTTATAAAAAATATTCACCCTAGGAAAAACTGAATAATTTTGCATTAATTCTGACTATTTCAATCTCAGTATCTATCAAGTATATTGAGCCCCTCTTTACCTCAGCTAACCAAGAGCCAGACTGCTATGAAGAAAATCAATGTGGCATGTAGCCAGGGGGTCGCTATCTATTTTACGGGTCAATTCCAGTGGGTAGATATTCGCGATGCACAGTTAAATAATATCGCTGCGGTTGTGCTCTCTGAACAAGATGCCAACCAAGGGCTGTGGAAGAGAGTTGCAGACAGTAAACTCAGTATTCCGCTGTTTGTCATTAGTGACAAGCAGCTACCAGACAATGAACCAATGCCTGACTATTTGACCGCATTATTACCGCCAGCGCCTGCTGCGCGTGAAGAGAATAGCCGCCAATTACGGGATGCTGCAAACCAATACCTTGAACAGTTATTACCGCCATTCTTTGCGCGAATGATGGATTATGCAGCGGGTCACAACGTGACGTTTGCCTGCCCCGGGCACCAAGGTGGACAATTTTTCCGTCGTCATCCAACGGGCGAACAGTTCTACCAATTCTACGGTGAAAACCTCTTTCGCACCGATTTGTGCAACGCCGATGTGGCGATGGGGGATTTGCTGATCCACGAAGGGGCAGCCAAAGAAGCACAAAAATTCGCGGCGAAAGTGTTCAATGCTGATAAAACCTACTTTGTGCTTAATGGCACTTCATCATCCAATAAAGTCGTTCTGAACGCCTTATTAACACCGGGTGATTTAGTGCTGTTTGACCGCAATAACCATAAATCTAACCATCATGGCGCCCTGATCCAAGCTGGGGCAACACCCGTTTATTTGGAAACAGCTCGTAACCCATTTGGGTTTATTGGTGGGATTGATGCCCACTGTTTTACTGAAGAATACTTAAGAAACGCGGTGAGCGACGTGATGCCTGAAAAAGCACAGGCAGAAAAACCGTTCCGTCTTGCCGTGATCCAGCTCGGGACTTATGACGGCACGGTCTACAACGCGAGGCAAGTGGTGGATAAGATAGGGCATCTTTGCGAATACATTCTGTTTGATTCCGCGTGGGTGGGTTACGAACAGTTTATTCCGATGATGCGCCAATGCTCGCCGTTACTGCTGGAACTGAACGAGAATGACCCCGGTATTATGGTGACTCAATCGGTTCACAAACAGTTAGCGGGCTTTTCCCAAGCGTCACAGATCCATAAAAAAGATAACCATATCAAAGGCCAAGAACGCTTTGTTTCCCATAAGAAACTGAATAACGCGTTTATGATGCACGCCTCTACCAGCCCGTTTTACCCGCTGTTTGCTTCACTGGATGTGAATGCGCGTATGCACCAAGGGGAAGCGGGGGAAATGATGTGGATGGAGTGTGTGAGACAAGGAATTGAGGTTAGAAAATCCATTATTCAGCACTGCCGTTACTTTAGACCGTTTGTGCCAGAGTTAGTGGATGGCAAGCCGTGGCATGAATACCCAACCGAGCAAATTGCGTCGGAACAGCGTTTCTTTAATTTTATTCCGAAAGAACGTTGGCACGCGTTTGATGGCTACGCGCAGGATCAATATTTCGTTGACCCGTGCAAGTTGATGCTAACGACACCGGGGATTGATGTCGAAAGTGGGGAGTATGAATCTTTCGGGGTTCCGGCAACAATTTTGGCGCATTTCCTGCGTGAACACGGCGTTATCCCTGAAAAATGCGATTTGAACTCCATCTTGTTCTTGTTAACCCCTGCGGAATCGCGTGAAAAGCTCGAACTGCTGGTTTCTCATTTAGTGCGTTTCGAGCAGCTTCTGGATGAAGACGCGTTATTTGAAGACGTATTACCGTCAGTGTATCAGCGTTATCAGGAACAGTATCAAGGGTATACTTTGCGTCGATTATGCCAAGAAATGCATCAATTAAGCGTGGATTTTAATATTAAACAGCTGCAAAAAGAGATGTTCCGTAAGGCGCATTTTCCTGTGGTGAAAATGAACCCACAACAGGCACATCTGGAGTTTATTCGTGGCAATGTGGAGTTACTGCCTCTGGATGAACTAGAAGGGCGTATTGCTGCAGAAGGGGCGTTGCCTTATCCGCCGGGCGTGCTGTGTGTCGTGCCGGGGGAGGTGTGGTCGGGTCCTGTTCTTCAGTATTTTAAAGCACTGGAAGCAGGAATTAATGCCTTGCCGGGCTTTGCACCTGAGCTGCAAGGGGTCTATATTTCGAAAAATGAAAATGGGCCAAAACGCGTGTATGCGCATGTTTTGAAATAAATTTCATCGTATTCAGACATCAAGCATAGATTTTGCCGAATGAGATAGCTAAATTGGGATCCGCGAAATGTGGATCCCGATTGACGATAAGGCAACCCTATGACGAAAAAGATTATTTTAGACTGTGACCCAGGGCATGACGATGCCATCGCTATGCTACTGGCTTACGGTAATCCAGACATCGATTTACTCGCCGTCACCACGGTTGCAGGCAACCAAACTCTCGAAAAAGTCACCCGTAATGCCCGCGCTATTGCTGAAATGGCGAATATTCGCGGTATTCCTTTTGCAGCAGGCTCTGCGCGCCCATTAGTGCGTGAAGTGGAAGTGGCACCCGATATTCATGGAGATTCTGGGTTGGATGGCCCTGAACTTCCAGTACCAGCGTTAGCGTTGGATGAACGCCATGGGGTGAATTTGATCATCGATACGATTATGTCCCACCCACCAAAAACCGTTACTTTAGTGCCTACGGGGGCGCTGACCAATATCGCATTAGCCGCAAGATTAGAACCTCGGATTGTGGAGCGCGTGAAGGAAGTGGTGTTGATGGGCGGGGGCTACCATGTGGGAAATTGGAGCCCAGTCGCGGAATTTAATATCAAAATAGACCCAGAAGCGGCACATATCGTTTTTAATGAAAAGTGGCCGTTAACGATGGTCGGTTTGGATCTCACTCACCAAGCATTGGCAACGCCAGATGTGGTGGCGAAAATTGCCGAAATTGATACTAAATGCTCGCAGTTTGTCGTCGAATTGCTGGATTTCTTCGGCAAAATGTATAAACAGGCTCAGGGCTTTGATGCACCGCCGGTGCATGATCCTTGTGCCGTTGCCTACGTGATTGACCCGTCAGTGATGACTACCCAGAAAGTCCCTGTGGATATCGAATTAACGGGAACGCTGACTCTCGGTATGACGGTGGCAGATTTTCGCCATCCAGCCCCAGCGGATTGCCATACGCAGGTTGCTGTGAAATTAGACCGCGATAAGTTTTGGCAAATGGTTATCGACGCACTGAAAAATATTGGCTAACGGAATTGTATTTAACATGAACAGTGAATTAGAACAGATGCCTTACGAGGCATTAATTGAACGCAGCATGAATTCCCTGCAATTGAAAAACCAGTTCCATTGCGATAATTGGAAACTGGATGAAGCCAGTTGGTCAGTGGATCAAGATGAAGGCACCATTATTTTTCATGCGCCGGACAATATAATGGTGACGGCACCTGTGCAAATAGTTGGTACTTATGATCAAAATGTGGGGAGCTGGATGTGGGGCTGGGCGAATAGCTCTATTGACCCATCATTAATGCAGGATGCGATTGCGGTTAAAGCCTACGGCGAGCGCCAAGATAATAGCTTGCTGACTTCCCGCGTGAGTGATATCGAAGAGTATGATGCATGGCAACTCGCTGCATTAGCATGTGAGCTAAATCAACAGCAAGGTGTTTATCGTGGCGTTGCAGGAAATACACTGATTTTTATGACATTCGGTCAAATTTCCCTTCAAAAAATCTAAGCCATAAACGCCTTTTTTATTGTTGATAAAAAGGGCGTCTGGTTTCAGTCTGTTTATTCTTATTAACTCAATGATTAGCTTGCTAATTTTTATTCGGAAAAAGTGTTTTTCTATATGCGTTATATTCAGAAATTCAGAAAGTATTGGAGTGCGAATATTTTCTATTTTTTTCATGAAACGCATAAGGAACCTTACATGTACGAAGGCCAAAAACCGGAAAAGGCATTACCTGAGAGCGCACAATTGCAATGGGTTATCCAAGGGATGGGGGCTTACAATACCCTAAAAGCCACACTAGAAAACCACATAACGAATATCACGAACAAAGTAGATAGCAATCATGAAATTCTGAAGGAAAAACTGGATGATAAGCATGATTCTGCTTTGGCAAGAATGGATGATAGGTGTGGTGTTTTGCAAGAAAAAATAGATGCTTTACAAATAAAAATGGATGAGCGATGTAATGCTTTGCAAGAGAGGATGGATGAACGGTGTAATGC
This sequence comes from Providencia sp. PROV202, assembly GCF_028479565.1. NCBI lineage: Bacteria > Pseudomonadati > Pseudomonadota > Gammaproteobacteria > Enterobacterales > Morganellaceae > Providencia > Providencia sp. PROV202. Next base: position 73,573 of record NZ_JAMPNV010000017.1, read on the forward strand.
CTTACAAACAAAAATGGATGAACGATGCAACAGTTTGCAACAGAAAATGGATGAACGATGCAACAGTTTGCAAGAGAAAATGGATGAACGATGTAGTGCTTTGCAAGAGAAAATGGATGAACGATGTAATGCTTTGCAAGCAAGAATGGATATTCGATGCGATGCTTTGCAAGAAAAGATAGATGATAAATATAATATATTAGTTCAGTCTATTTTGAGATCAGAACAATCAGTTCTTAACCAGATTAAGGATATGCAATCCGCTAATTTAAAATGGTTTATTGGGATTATTGCTGGCACAGGCATTGCATTTTATAAAGTATTTACCATGAGCCCATGAGGTTGAAATCCAGCCAACGTCTTCTTGCTTTTTAATTATTTGAATATCGATAGAACATTATTAAAACAAAAATCCCAGAAAGTTGCTTAATTCCTCGAAAATGATCCGCACAGTTTATTATGACAAAAGAAAGCCAGCTGTTAAAATGCGGCTTTCTTTTGCTATTTCACAACAGCATAAGCCTTAAATTCGATATCAACGCCAAAAGACCAACATGCAACAAAATCAAACGATAGAAAAAAATACACCATCAACAACAGATGGTTACAAAAATCTTAACCGCTTCTCGGTTGCGCCTATGCTTGATTGGACCGACCGTCATTGTCGTTATTTCCATCGCTTATTAACGAAAAATACGTTGCTGTACACCGAAATGGTGACGACGGGGGCGATCATTTATGGCAAAGGCGATTATCTTGCTTACAGTGAAGAAGAGCATCCTGTTGCTTTGCAATTGGGCGGCAGTGACCCTGCGGCTTTAGCGCAATGCGCAAAATTAGCGCAAGAACGTGGCTACGATGAAATCAACCTGAACGTTGGTTGTCCATCAGACCGCGTGCAGAACGGGCGTTTTGGTGCATGTTTAATGGCGGATGCTCAGCTGGTCGCAGATTGTGTCAAAGCGATGCGTGACGTGGTGTCTATTCCTGTGACGGTGAAAACACGTATTGGGATTGATGAGCAAGATAGCTACGAATTTTTATGCGAATTCATTGATACCGTCTCCACAAAAGGGGACTGTGACATGTTTATTATTCATGCTCGCAAGGCGTGGTTATCAGGATTAAGCCCAAAAGAAAACCGTGAAATTCCCCCGCTGGATTACCCTCGCGTATACCAATTAAAACGTGATTTCCCGCATCTCACTATGGCTATCAATGGGGGAGTTAAAACTCTCGAAGAAGCTAAAGAGCATCTAAAACATTTAGATGGCGTGATGGTGGGTCGTGAAGCGTATCAAAATCCGTCAATTTTAACCGCAGTAGATAATCAATTGTTTGATGAAACAATGCCAATTGTCGATAGCGTTGCCGCTGTTCGTAGCATGTATCCATACATCGAAAAAGAGCTGTCTAACGGGGCTTATTTAGGGCATATGACTCGCCATATGTTAGGGATTTTTCAAGGCATTCCGGGCGCTCGTCAATGGCGTCGCCACTTAAGTGAAAACGCCCATAAACAAGGTGCCGACTTATCAGTGGTTGAACAAGCTCTCGCGTTTGTGACTCGTGGCGAGTAAATATTACTTAAATGAAATTGCGATTTTGGTTGATGCGGGCTGAATAGGATTATCTGCATGCTATGATAAAACTCATTAATGAATGAGGAAGAATCAGATGAAAACATTAATCGCAACCTCTTTGCTGCTGTTAGTTGCTGGATGTTCGGGGTCAGGTGGGCAGATGCGAGAACCACCAAAGCAAGATCCTTATGAGGGAACGGTGCTAAACACCATTAAAGAGAACCAGCAGATCTACAAAGAGCAGCAAGCACGCAAAGGGCACTATTAATTAGTGCAACTGAAGCTCGTAAAAATTGCCGTTGTTAGAATTTTAAAAGCGCCAGTTATTGATAGCTGGCGCTTTTTTATGAATTAAGGAATGAGCAAGCTTGAGCCTTGGGTTTTACGTTGTTCCAGTGTTTGATGGGCTTTTTGGGCATCTTTCAGTGCAAAAATTTGGGATGCTGGCACATCCACATTCACTTTGCCACTTAAAATCATGTCAAACAGGGCTTTGCTGGCTTGGTCTAACTCTTCTCTATTAGTAACATAGCCACCTAGTGATGGGCGGGTAACATACAGAGAGCCTTTTTGATTTAAGATCCCTAAATTAACCCCAGTTACGGCTCCAGAAGCATTACCAAAGCTCACCATCAAACCGCGACGTTTCAGTGAATCTAAAGACGCCAACCACGTCGCTTGACCTACGGAGTCATACACGACATTCACTTTTTCGCCGTGAGTGATTTCTTTTACTCGCTCAGCAATATTTTCGGTTTGGTAATTAATGACTTCCCATGCGCCTGCGGCTTTCGCACGCTGCGCTTTCTCTTCAGAGCCAACGGTACCAATCATTTTCGCGCCTAACGCTTTTGCCCATTGGCAAGCAATTAGACCAACACCACCTGCTGCAGCGTGGAATAAGAAAACTTCATCTTTTTGAACTTGGTAGGTTTGATTGAGCAGGTAGTAAACCGTCATACCCTTAAGCGAACAGGCTGCTGCTTGTTCGAAGGTGATGCCGTCAGGTAAGTGTGCCACGGCATTGACGGGCACATTATGAACTTCACTGTATGCGCCTAGAGGACCTTGTGCGTAAACAACGCGATCACCCGGTTTGAAACCTGTGACTTGGGAGCCAGTTTTAACCACTACACCCGCCGCTTCTGTGCCAAGCCCACATGGCAAACTTGCAACTGGATACAGTCCACTACGTACATAGGTATCAATAAAGTTAATACCAATTGCACGGTTTTCGATTTGGATTTCGTTTTCAGCCGGTGCATTCGGGGAATAGTCGACAAAATTGAGAACTTCAGGACCACCATGTTGCGAAAATTCAATACGTTTTGCCATGATCATCTCCAATGAGTGAGTTTGTTTTTATTAACAGTATCAATTGCTCCATCATAACGCGATGCTTTAATGAGAAGAATTATCGGTTTGTGCGCTGCGTTAAGATTGTGCCTGCAATAATATCTTGTGCAGATAACAATAAAGACGCCACATGACACCTAAGATTCGCGTATACTAACTGTTGGTTAATTATAGACGTGGATATTTCAAGTATGGCTAAAAAACCCTCCTCAGATTACAAGACAAACCCACCGCGCGATCAGCAAATGGAAGGCTTAAAACTTCCGCCGCACTCTATCGAAGCGGAACAGTCTGTATTGGGGGGACTGATGTTAGACAACGAACGTTGGGATACGGTGTCCGAGCGTGTTACATCAGCGGATTTTTTTAGTCGCCCTCACCGTACTATCTTTGCACAAATGCAAATCCTGCTTGAGCAGGGCAAGCCTATTGACTTGATCACCTTGTCAGAATCCCTCGAACAGCAAGGGGAATTGGACAGCGTTGGGGGCTTTGCTTACTTAGCTGAATTATCGAAAAACACCCCAAGTGCGGCGAACATCAACGCCTATGCAGATATCGTCCGTGAACGTGCCATTGTGCGCGATATGATCTCCGTCGCCAATGATATTGCTGATGCTGGGTATGACCCACAAGGCCGCAGCAGTGAAGATCTCCTCGATTTCGCGGAAACCAAAGTTTTCCAAATTGCAGAGTCGCGCGCGAATAAAGATGAAGGTCCGAAAGGGATCGAAGCGATTTTGTCGGAAACCGTTGAGAAAATCGAACAGCTTTATCAGCAGCCTCATGATGGTGTCACCGGAGTTTCCACGGGCTATCAAGATTTAGATAAGAAAACTGCGGGGTTACAAGGCTCAGATTTGATTATTGTTGCAGCACGTCCATCCATGGGTAAAACCACTTTTGCGATGAACTTGTGTGAAAACGCCGCGATGACAGAAGAAAAACCGGTGCTTATCTTCAGTTTGGAGATGCCCGGCAACCAGATCATGATGCGTATGCTCGCGTCACTGTCTCGCGTCGACCAAACTCGTATTCGTACGGGGCAACTTGATGATGAGGATTGGGCGCGTATCTCAAGTACCATGGGCATATTGATGGAAAAACGCAATATGTACATCGATGACTCATCGGGGTTAACACCAACGGAAGTTCGTTCTCGTGCTCGCCGAATTTATCGCGAACACGGTGGGCTAAGCCTGATTATGATCGACTACCTTCAGTTAATGCGTGTGCCCGCGTTGTCCGATAACCGTACATTAGAAATCGCTGAAATTTCTCGTTCTCTCAAAGCGTTAGCAAAAGAATTAAACGTGCCAGTAGTGGCGCTTTCCCAGTTAAACCGTAGCTTGGAGCAACGAGCAGACAAACGACCAGTAAACTCCGACTTACGTGAATCAGGCTCCATCGAGCAAGACGCCGACTTAATCATGTTTATCTACCGTGACGAGGTCTATCATGATAACAGCGACCTCAAAGGGGTGGCGGAAATTATTTTAGGTAAACAGCGTAACGGCCCGATAGGGACGGTGAGGCTGACGTTTAATGGGCAGTGGTCGAGGTTTGATAATTATGCGGGGCCAGCTTACGACGACGAATAACCTCGTCATACTTCACACTGTGGCGTTGTTGGCTGCGTTCGCTAACCTGAGTCACATACTTATGTATGCTCCCTAGGCTTAGCTTCTCTTGCCGCCTAGCCACAGTGCGAATTATTTAGAGCTTATAGAAAATTGAAGATTGAAGACTAAATAAGTTAAATTTTAAAAATGAATAATTAAGAGGAAGAAATGAAAGCGGCAACCGCATTAATAAACCGCCGCGCTCTGCGACACAACCTGCAACGCGTGAGAGAATTGGCGCCGAATAGCCGTCTGATTGCAGTTGTTAAAGCAAACGCTTATGGTCATGGATTAATTGGAGTTGGCACCGAAATTCAAGGAATTGTCGACGGTTTTGGGGTGGCGCGTTTAAATGAAGCCCTGCTGCTTCGACATCAAGGCGTGACAAAACCGATAGTTTTATTAGAAGGTTTCTTCGAAAAATCCGATTTGCAGTTGATGGTGGAATACAACATCGATACGGTGATCCACTGCATTGAACAACTGGAAATGCTGGAAAATGCCCAGCTTGCCAAAAAAATCAAAGTATGGATGAAACTCGATACTGGCATGCATCGCCTTGGCGTACTTCCTCAGCATGCGGAAAGTTTTTACCAACGTCTTCAAAGCTGTAGCAACGTTGATTTACCTATCAATATTGTTAGCCACTTCTGTCAGGCCGATGCGCCTGAACTCCCAACCACCAAAAAACAAATCGAATGCTTCCAACAGTTTGTGTCTGACAAACCGGGTGAAAAATCCATCGCGGCATCCGCGGGGATCCTCTTATGGCCAGAAGCCCATTATGACTGGGTTCGCCCCGGTATTATGATGTATGGCGCCTCACCGCAAGAAGGCAAAAGCGCTGCAAGCTTCGGTTTATTACCCGTCATGACCTTAAAATCCAGCCTGATTGCTGTGAGAGAGCATTCGGCAGGGCAGTGTGTTGGCTACGGCGAAACATGGTGCAGTGAACGTAATACCCGCCTTGGGGTGGTAGCGATTGGTTATGGAGATGGTTATCCGCGTAACGTGCCATCAGGAACGCCTGTTCTAGTCAATGGACGAAAAGTGCCGATTATTGGACGAATTTCCATGGATATGACTGTCGTGGATTTAGGGCCAGATGCCACCGATAAAGTGGGGGATGACGTCATTCTATGGGGAAATGCTCTGCCAGTGGAAGAAATTGCCACACAAACAGGCATCATTAACTATGAGCTTTTGACGAAATTGACCTCACGAGTCGCAATGGAATATGTAGACGAATAGATTTTAAAGGGTTATTTTCACAAGACAAAAGTAATAAAGAAAACCTACAAGTAGGAGATATCCTGTGTACCAACATGTTGATGCTTATCCGGGCGACCCAATTTTATCGCTGATGGATGAATTTAATAAAGATACTCGTGAAGGCAAAATTAACCTGAGTATTGGTCTTTATTATGATGCAGAGGGGAAAACCCCTGAGCTGGAAACCGTCGGCACAGCGAAAGCTGCACTGAGAAAACTTCCGGCAAGTGCATCGCTTTATCTACCAATGGAAGGTTTGAAAGATTACCGTACTGAATTACAAAAATTGGTGTTCGGCGAAGATTGCCCGTTAATCGCTCAAGAGCGTATCGCTACCGTACAAACCATTGGTGGCTCTGGCGCACTGAAAATCGGGGCTGATTTTTTACACCATTATTTCCCGAATTCAGAAGTCTGGTGCAGTAACCCAACATGGGAAAACCACGCTTCTATTTTCTCTGGCGCTGGCACAAAAGTGCATTATTACCCTTATTTTGATGAAAAAACCAAAGGGGTTAAATTTGATGAAATGCTGGAAACTTTCAAGAAGTTACCAGAAAATAGCATCATCTTAATGCACCCATGCTGCCATAACCCAACAGGCTCCGATTTAACGCCAGCTCAGTGGGATGAAGTGACGAAAGTGGCACTTGAACACAAATTGATCCCATTCTTAGATATCGCATATCAAGGTTTTGCGGAAGGTATCGATGAAGATGCTTATGCAATTCGCACGATGGTAAAAGCGGGTCTGCCAGTATTCGTCAGTAATTCATTCTCGAAAATCTTTGGTATCTACGGTGAACGTGCGGGGGGTTTATCTGTTATCTGTAAAGATAAAGATGAGCGCGATCGCGTGCTGGGGCAATTGAAAGCGGGTGTTCGTCGTCTGTATTCAAGCCCACCGTCTAACGGCGCGAAAATTGTTGCAGCAGTACTGACTGATAGCCAACAAAAAGCTAAATGGCTGGATGAAGTGGAAGAGATGCGCCTACGTATTTTAGATATGCGCACCGTCTTGGTGGATGAGCTGAAAAAAGCGCTACCAAACAAAAACTTCGACCACCTGTTAAAACAACGTGGTATGTTCAGCTACACTGGTTTTTCTCAACAACAAGTTGACCGTCTGAAAGATGAGTTTGCGGTTTATTTAGTTGGAACCGGTCGTGTGTGTATGGCTGGGGTGAACCGTCATAACGTGAAGCGTATCGTGGAAGCGTTCGCAGCAGTTAGCCAGTAATAGTTAGTAACGAACGGTTATATAAGCGTTAAAAAGGGGAACTCAGTTCCCCTTTTTCTATCTTAATGGACGGTTTTAGTTAACTCAGTAGCCACGCGCTAAGATAGGCTTCAAGAAACGCGCAGTATGGGATTTTTTACATTCAGCCACTTGTTCTGGGGTGCCTGAAATTAAAATTTCACCGCCACCGCTACCGCCTTCAGGGCCTAAGTCGACAATCCAGTCTGCCGTTTTGATCACATCCAAGTTATGCTCGATGACGACGATGGTATTGCCTTGGTCACGTAGTTGATGCAAGACCACAAGCAGTTGCTGGATATCGGCAAAGTGCAATCCGGTGGTTGGTTCATCTAAGATATAGATAGTTTGTCCGGTGCCGCGTTTAGACAACTCGCGAGCTAATTTCACGCGCTGGGCTTCACCACCTGACAAGGTTGTCGCAGATTGGCCTAAGCGAATATAAGACAGACCCACATCCATCAGTGTTTGTAACTTACGCGCGAGTGCAGGTACAGCATCAAAGAACTCGCGGGACTCTTCGATGGTCATATCCAGCACTTCATGGATACTTTTACCTTTGTATTTGATCTCTAAGGTTTCGCGGTTATAGCGCTTGCCTTTACATTGGTCACACGGCACATAGACATCGGGTAGGAAGTGCATTTCCACCTTAATCACCCCATCCCCTTGGCACGCTTCACAACGGCCGCCTTTGACGTTAAAACTGAAACGCCCTGGGTTATAGCCACGAGTCCGTGACTCTGGTACACCTGCGAACAGCTCACGAATTGGTGTAAAGATACCCGTGTAAGTGGCTGGGTTCGAACGTGGAGTACGTCCAATAGGGCTTTGGTCGATATCGATCACTTTATCGAAATGCTCTAAACCTTCGACATTGGTATACGGCGCAGGGTTAATCACTGTAGCGCCATTTAACTGACGCTGAGCGATAGGGAATAACGTATCGTTGATAAGCGTCGATTTACCGGAACCAGAAACCCCTGTAATACACGTAAATAAACCAACAGGAATATTCAGAGTAACATTCTTCAGGTTGTTGCCTGTTGCGCCAGAGACAGTCAGCACTTTATCTTTATTAAACGGAACACGCGTTTGTGGAATATCAATCTTGCGCTCGCCGCTTAAGAACTTACCGGTTAACGATTCAGGGTTAGCAACAATATCTTCCAATGTGCCTTGCGCTACAATTTGCCCACCGTGAACACCGGCTCCTGGGCCAATATCAATCACATGGTCGGCTGCTCGGATCGCATCTTCATCATGCTCAACCACAATGACGGTGTTTCCCAAATTACGTAGGTGAATCAAGGTTTCCAGTAATCGGTCATTATCGCGCTGATGGAGCCCTATAGACGGTTCATCCAGCACATACATTACCCCAACCAGACCCGCTCCAATTTGGCTTGCTAGGCGGATGCGCTGCGCCTCACCACCGGATAAGGTTTCTGCGGAGCGTGAAAGGCTTAGGTAATTCAGCCCCACATTCACTAAAAACTTCAGGCGGTCGCTGATCTCTTTCAGTATTTTTTCGGCAATCTTGGCGCGTTGTCCGCTGAGTTTTAAGTTTTGGAAAAATTCCATCGCATGACCGATGCTGTAATCTGCAATTTCAGGCAGCGTGGTATTTTCCACAAATACAAAACGGGCTTCTTTACGCAGACGGGTTCCTGCACAAGTCACGCAAGGGCGGTTGCTAATGTATTTTGCTAACTCTTCGCGCACCGCGGTGGATTCCGTTTCTTTATAACGGCGTTCCATATTGTTAAGCACACCTTCGAATGGGTGATGGCGTACGGTAATATCTCCGCGATCATTACGGTATTTGAATTCAATAGTTTCTTTGCCTGAACCATACAAAATGACTTTTTGAATGGCAGGGCTGAGTGAGTCATAAGGGGCTTCAACATCGAACTTATAGTGTTCGCCCAATGACATTAACATCTGAAAATAATAGAAATTACGACGATCCCAGCCGCGGATAGCTCCACCCGCAAGGGAAATTTCGGGATTTTGAATCACGCGCTCAGGGTCAAAAAACTGCTGAACCCCTAAACCGTCGCAGCTTGGGCAGGCCCCTGCTGGGTTGTTGAATGAGAATAGGCGCGGTTCTAACTCCATCATGCTATAGCCACAAACAGGGCACGCAAAGTTAGCGGAGAACACTAATTCTTCAGCTTTCGGATCATCCATATCTGCGACAACAGCGGTGCCGCCAGACAGTTCCAGTGCAGTTTCAAAGGATTCCGCAAGACGCTGGGCGATATCGTCGCGTACTTTGAAGCGGTCAACCACCACTTCAATGGTATGTTTTTTCTGTAATTCGAGTTTTGGTGGATCGGATAAATCACAAACTTCACCATCAATACGGGCGCGAATATACCCTTGGCTCGCTAAGTTATCGAGTAACTTAACGTGCTCACCTTTACGCTCTTTCACGACCGGAGCCAGCAGCATCATACGGCGATCGGTCGGCTGTGCGAGGACGTTATCCACCATCTGGCTAACGGTTTGTGCCGCAAGCGGAATATCATGATCAGGACAGCGAGGCTCACCCACACGGGCAAACAATAGGCGCAGGTAATCATGGATTTCGGTAATGGTCCCGACCGTTGAACGCGGGTTATGGGAAGTGGATTTCTGTTCAATGGAAATAGCAGGCGACAGCCCTTCGATATGGTCAACATCCGGTTTTTCCATTAAAGAAAGGAATTGACGAGCATACGCGGATAGTGATTCAACATAGCGACGCTGACCTTCAGCATAGAGGGTATCAAAGGCGAGGGAGGATTTCCCTGAACCAGATAGCCCTGTAATAACTATCAGCTTGTCTCGGGGGATGATGAGATTGATATTTTTTAGGTTATGCGTGCGTGCGCCGCGGACTTCGATATTCTCCATTTACCACTTCCCGAATGAATTGATAGTGAACAAAAATGAACTTGGTCGTCTTAATTAATGAGCCAGTACTAATAAACGATTTAGTATTGCACAAAATTTGCTGAATGGATATACAGTATATGTGCTCTTTCTATATCATTTCATAGGGGGATGATGGCAACTTATCTGTGACGCCAATAATTAGCGTCTATACTAAAAAACAGTAATGCAGATTTCACTTAAATTTGGAAAGCGCTTCGCAACTTATCATCAAGCAATCTCAATTTATGGTGCAATACAGATAGGTCGTGGTAAACTTCACGGTCAGTCCAGAGATTAAAAATTCAATGCATCAGGAGTAATAAATGGCCACCAGAGGCGTAAATAAAGTAATTCTTATCGGTAACTTAGGACAAGATCCAGAAATCCGTTATATGCCTAACGGCGGAGCTGTCGCTAACCTGACTCTGGCAACTTCTGAAAGTTGGCGTGACAAGCAAACCGGTGAAATGCGTGAAAAAACCGAATGGCACCGTGTTGTGATTTTCGGCAAATTAGCCGAAGTTGCTGGTGAATATCTGAAAAAAGGTTCACAAGTTTATATCGAAGGTTCACTGCAAACCCGTAAATGGCAAGACCAAAGCGGTCAAGATCGCTACACCACCGAAGTTGTGGTCAATATCGGCGGTTCAATGCAGATGCTTGGTGGTCGCGGCGGTGATGCACCATCACAAGGTCAAAGCGGTGGGCAAGGCGGTTGGGGTCAACCACAACAGCCACAAGCAGCACAACAGTTCAGTGGCGGCGGCGCAGCGCCAGCGCGTTCACCAGCTCCACAAACCAATGAACCACCAATGGATTTTGATGACGATATCCCGTTCTAATTTCTAAATTAGAAAATCAAAATCATCGATTAAAGCCCTTAATTTTAAGGGCTTTAATTTTTTATGAGCAATTTCAGCTCAAATTATCACGCCTCAGCAACATTCTGTGATATGCCTCTCATTTGAAATCCACAACCAACAAAAACGAAAAAAAGGGTTGTGAAGGTTAGGATTTTATGGTTTCTTAAATGCAGCAAGCACAAAAATGAAAAATCAGACAGACTTTAGCTAAACATGAAATTCATTAAATATGGATTTTGGCTAAATCAGACAGAATTAAATGACAGGAAACTCTCGTGAAAATGACTGCTAACCGTTCAAACCTACTACTTACCGCGCCACTAGCCGCGGTAGTCGTGCGTGTGGTGGTGGTCGTGGGCTTAGCGCCGTAACGGGAACAAATCACGCGATTTAGAAACCCCGCCGGCGCAAACCGAGCGGGGTTTTTTTATGACCTAAAACTCGGATCCGCAGGCTAGTGAAGGAATAAAAAATTATGAGCGAGTCGGGCACAACATCACCACAAAAAACCTGTTTTACAGGCGCAGAATTAATCGTCCATTTATTGGAAAAACATGGTATTACCATCGTTTCTGGTATCCCTGGCGGGGCAGCATTGCCATTCTATGATGCACTGGGACAGAGCAAAAAAATTCGCCACATACTGGCGCGTCACGAGCAAGGTGCGGGTTTTATTGCACAGGGAATTGCGCGTAGCACAGGCAAAGCGGCGGTGTGTATTTCCTCAAGCGGTCCCGGCGCCACTAACTTAGTGACTGCCATTGCGGATGCGAAACTGGATTCAATTCCACTGGTATGCATCACTGCGCAGGTGCCATCTTCGATGATTGGTACCGATGCGTTTCAGGAAGTGGATACTTACGGCATTTCAATTCCGATTACGAAGCACAACTATTTGGTACGCAGCATTGAAGATCTGCCTTACGTTATCTGCGAAGCATTCCGTATTGCTGAATCTGGGCGTCCGGGACCTGTTTGGATTGATATTCCAAAAGATGTTCAGACTGCAACCATTGAATTAGATGCGCTGCCAGAGGTTTTACCGAAAGATAAAACCCCAAGCTTCGATATGGAGAAAGTGATCCAAGCGGCGGAAATGATCAATCGTGCGAAGCGTCCAGTACTTTATTTCGGGGGCGGGGTGATTAGCTCTGATTCAACCGCGACGGCTATCGCTTTTGCCGAAAAAGCCTCTTTACCAACGACAATGACTTTGATGGCATTGGGGACCATTCCGATGCGTCATCCGCTGTATTTGGGCATGTTAGGCATGCATGCGGCACGTAGCACGAACATGATCATGGAAGAGTCTGATTTGCTGATTGTTATCGGTGCTCGCTTTGATGACCGCGCCATTGGTAAAGCGGAAAAATTCTGCCTGAATGCCAAAATCATTCACGTTGATATTGATAAAGCAGAAATCAGTAAAATCAAACGTCCAGACATTGCTATCCATGCGGATGCAGGGCAAATCTTAGAATTACTGTTACCGTTAATTGAGCGCAATGATCGTCAAGAGTGGGTTCAACAAGTCAATGAGCTGAAAAATAATTATCCACTGAACTTAGCTAATGCGGATGATCCATTAGATCACTACGGTTTGGTATTAGCCACCGCACGTGCGGCAGGGGAAGAGGCGATTGTCACGACGGATGTTGGACAGCATCAAATGTGGGCGGCGCAAGCTTATCCATTGTCACGTCCTCGCCAGTGGTTAACATCCGGTGGTTTGGGCACCATGGGCTTTGGTTTACCGGCAGCGATTGGCGCTGCATTGGCTCACCCCGATAAAACCATCGTTTGTTTTTCAGGTGATGGCAGCTTAATGATGAATATTCAGGAACTGGCGACAGCGGCGGAGCATCAATTAAACATTAAAATCATTTTAATGAACAACCAAGCGCTGGGCATGGTGCATCAGCAGCAAGACCTGTTTTTTGAGAATCGTATCTTTGCTGCGGCTTATCCTTATCAGACCGACTTTATTAAAATTGCCTCTGGGTTTGGTTTCCAAACGTGTGATTTAAATAATGAAGCCGAGCCTGAAATGGCGCTGGAAGCGATTATGAACACTAAAGGGCCTTGCTTAATTCATGCCTTGATTGATGTCAATCAGAAGGTATATCCAATGGTTCCTCCTGGTGCCGCTAATATTGATATGATCGGAGCGTAATTATGGTATTTGAACATCACCCAATCGCCTTAGAATTAATTGTTCGCAACCATCCGGGCGTCATGTCACATATTTGCGGGTTGTTTGCGCGTCGAGCATTTAACGTGGACGGCATTCTATGTATGCCAATTAAAGATAGGGACGAAAGCCGCATTTGGTTATTAGTTCAGAAAGATGAGCGTTTATCCCAGATGGTTAACCAAGTTGAAAAACTGGAAGACGTCCGTGAAGTTCGCTTTAGCGATGATCTGCGCGTGTTTGAAACCATGCAGGATTATTTGCAGTAATTCTGAATGAATAAGGTCGGCTTACAAGGAGCGTAGGCTGACGAATTACACGCCATCACTTAAATGTGAATAGGTCATCACGACGGTGGCGTGCACATCCCCCTCAATGCATAAGTAAGCATGAGGAAAGTCTCCGCTGAACGCGTAAAAATCCCCAGCCTCAAGAACGACATTTTGTTCATTTTCTAAGCGTAACATTAGGGAGCCCGCGTGTACCATAATGTGTTCATGGGTGCCGACCATATGCGCGGGGCTATTAATAATGGCGCCTCTTTTCATACTAAGTTGCCAAATTTCAGAGACGTTACCCATACTGATACGGAATTTAAATTGCTCTAAATAATCGCCTTCGAGTGGCGTGGCCTTTACCAAATAGGGGTAAGATTCATTTTGGCGTGTAAATAAATCGCTGAGCGGAAAACGCAGAGCTGCCGCAATGGACTCCAAAGTGTCGATGCGCGGATTTGAATCCCCTGATTCCAACTTAGAGAGGGCGGCTTTAGAGATCCCTGATAAATGAGAAAGCTCACTCAGAGAAAGGTTTCTCGCCTGACGTAGCAGACGCACTTTCTGACCAATTTTTATATTTATTTTATTTTCCACGACACTGTCTTCCACAATATTGCTTTTATAAATTCTCATTTCTGCTGTCAATTCTAACATCTTAAATATGAAATGTCAGAAACCCGATATTATGAAAATAATATTTTGCTGAATGCGAATAAATGGAAAAATAATCTAAAAATTATTTTTTAAATACACGGTTATAAAAATAAGATTTATTGTTTTTTCAGTGTGTTATTTTGTTGAATGAATTCATGATATAATTTAATTTGTATTATTCTAATGACTGAATGTGTCACAGTGTTTTATTTCAAATAAATAATATCTTTTCGGAGTTTATATCTGACAATTAATCCTAATTGAGCAGATTAATACAAAAATGAACCCTGCTAATTCGAGTTTTCAACATTTTCGACGTTCTGCTTCTTTTGCTATTTTTACGATTACAACCAGCATTGCCGTTATCGGCATCGTGATTGGTCTCAGTATCCCGATGGTGGCGCTGCGACTGAATAATTTTGGTGTGAGTGAGCTGTACATTGGTATTATCTCTGCGGCTCCGGCCTTGGGGATGTTTTTGATTGCCCCAGTGGTACAGCGCATTGTGAAGTGGTGTGGAAAGCGCAAAGCGATGTTAATCGCGACGGTGATCTCAGCCATTAGCTTACTGCCACTGTTAAGTTCATTGCCTTTATGGTTACTTTTCCCTTTGCGGCTGATTACGGGACTTGCAAGCGGGGTGATGATTTGTTTGGGGGAAACGTGGATCAACGAATTATCCCCTGAAAACAAGCGAGGGCGTATATTGGCGATTTACACGACGGTATTTACTGTAAGCCAATTATTAGGTCCGTCATTTATTGCCTATTATGGTGTGGAAGATAAATCCCCGCTGTTTATTTGTACCTTGATTCACTTAATTTCTGTGGCTTTATTCCTACTTATGGATCAAAAAGTGGGAGATAGGCTCGCAGAAACGGCGTCAGAATCTAACTTTTCAATTGTGCAGTTCGTGAAAGTTGCTCCTGGAATTTGTGCCGGAATTCTATTTTTTGCTTTTTTCGATGGCACTATCCTGTCAATGTTCCCAATTTACGGGATGGGCATGGGGCATACCGAGGCGGTTGCGGCGATGATGATCAGTGCAATTTTGGCGGGAGATGCGATTATGCAAATGCCATTTGGTTGGTTAGCTGACCATATGAATCGCGAAAAACTGTACCGAATTTGCGGCGTGGTGACGTTAGGGGCAAGTATGTTGCTACCGTTCTTAATTACGCACACTTACTTTATTTGGGTTTTACTGTTTGTGTTGGGGGCGACGGCTGGGGCCATTTACACTATCGCTTTAGTACAGATTGGCCAATACTTCAGAGGGAATGAGCTAATTATAGCCAACGCCGCAGCGGCAATGTTATGGGGAATTGGTAACCTTTCTGGTCCATTGTTGGCTGGCGCTGCAACGGCGATTTCGCCATCAGGTCTGCCGATATTATTGATTGGAATAGCGGGACTATTTTTATGGTTTACCCGTGAAAAATATGGCGCTCAAGCCATTGAGCAACAAGCTCAGTAACATTTTTTCCTCAATATATAAAAAATCCCCGAGTTCAGTTCTGGCTCGGGGATTTTTATTCGCTATCAACTATTCTGTCACTCGATAAACCACCAAATTCTCGCGGAATTCATCAGGACGATGATTTGACCAAAACAATTCCATGCCTTCAGGCGCAGGTTGAATTTCTTTGGATAACACAATCAGCCAGCGGCACTGTTGCGGCTTCTCAAATCCCAGCTGCCTTTGATGTAAAATACCCGTGTAGTAATAGAGCATCGGCGCTTCTGATTCCCCAAGGTTTTCGGAAGCCATACAGTCATTCTGGGTAAATTGCCCTTCTAAATGATGACGAAGGTCTACAAAAACGCCTTCGTAGCCTTTTGAATAATCAATCCAACCAACAAACAATGTGAGAATAATACTCCACACACTCACCATCCCTAGAGACCAGTTTCTTATCGCTTGGAAAGCGCTGTTTGAAGAGGAAATAAGACGATTGCGGAAGAACCAAAAACAGGTAATAAAAATGCCCGCTATCAACGCAAACACAGAAAAATGCATTTGGTAATCAAGCGGTAACCAACGACCAAAAACAGGTAACCATTGGGCGTGATGACCCGTTAATACAATAATGTAGCAAGCCCACAGAAAGAGAATTAACCCAGACCAGAAAAAGGCAGCGAAGAGTGCAAATGCGTTCAAGATTTTCTCTGAAAACCAGCCAAGAGCCTGCACACCGAGGATCGCCATCGGAGCAATAAAGGGCAGTAAATAGAGCGCTCGCCCACTGGCAGACATTTGCAAGAATACCACGCCAAGGACAGGAAATATGGCAATCAAATATTCATTATGATCGCGCAGGCGTTTGAGTGGATGACGTAAAAAATAGGCTGTTGCCAGTAGCCCTGCAGGAAGGGCAAAGAATGCAATAGCGGAAGGAATTCGCGTAAAATTAGCTTTAGCTCCTAACTTTTCAACGGAAAATCCAAGGAAACGGCCAATATTATTTTCCCAAAACCAAGTTACGAACAGCTCTGGATGCTGCACATACAGCATAATTGGCCAAGGCAGGATAGCGATGAGAGAGACTAAGCCTGCGAGTAGAGCGGGTTGCCAAAACTGTTTAGATCGGCACTGAACAAGAAATACAGGCGCCAAAAATAGGCTGATCCACAGAACGCCGGGAATAAATACGCCTTTAGATAAGGTGGTGATAATGGTTCCAAGGCAGAGCCAGAAGGCGGACGTAGCAATTTTCTGTTGCTGAATTAACCCTAATAAACCATATAAGCCGATGGTAGCCCCTGTAATTAACGAAACATCCGTGAACATTTCATGGGTGTGTCGCAATACTCCCGGCGCACAAACGTACAGTGCAAATGCTGTCCAAATACGGGCATCAGAAAAACTGTCAGACTTAAAAAAGCGGCGAGCTAATAAAACAAAAAAATAAAAATTAATAATAGAGAAAAATAAACTGGCGCTGCGTGCGGCATCGTATAGCGGCATCACTCCGGAGAGTAAATGAGAAAAAATTGTCGCCGTCCAATAATAGAATGGCGGTTTTTCCATGAAGGGTTCACCAGCATTAGTAGGAACTAGCCAATTTCCAGTTTCATACATGGTTTGAATAATACCGAAACTGTAGTTTTCATCTTGCTTCCATGGGCTATGGCCATAAATCCCGGGAAGGAGATAAACCAGTAAAAATACAGCAAAAAGTATTAAGGCACTTTTTGGCATTGTTTTAATTGAGGTTGTAATGGTTGACATAATATTTATAGCGAGTGTTAAGTATTATTAAAAAATATATTTATAAAAATAATCACCAGAGAAATGAGTTATTTAATTAGCATTAGAGAATAAATACTTTCATAAACAGATTATTTATTAAAAACTCAATATTAGTGGGAATTTTAGCAACACTCTTACACATGTATTTAAACAAAGGGTATATAGAACGAAATATGACTGACTTTTATGGAGGATTGTAAAAATACGGCGCAGTTTTTATGATTTTTGACTGAAAAGTAGCCCATCATAAAACACTTGATCAATTCCCCCCTTTCGAACGATAATTACGCTCTTCACAATTCGCCTCACTTTGTTCTGAAAGCCAAACGTTTGCGCACTGTCCCTAGAGAGTCATTCTGTTTACCTGTTATCTCAGTTCAGTGAATATTTTTAAAAAGGTAATCGTTTACGTGAATTTCAGTGTGAGGCGATATTCGCTAAGCCACCAAGCAAAAAATGAATAAATGCTTATGAAAAGCTTAGCAAAAATAGTGACATAGAATTTTCTAAAATTAATAGCAGAGGTATACCATGGCAGGCCAACAGGCTTCATCCAATTGCAAATTGGATTCATATTTTAAGATCACAGCGCGTGGCTCATCAGTGCGCCGCGAAATCATTGCGGGATTAACGACATTCTTAGCGATGGTTTATTCTGTCATCGTCGTGCCGGGTATGTTAGGACAAGCAGGCTTCCCACCTACTGCAGTATTTATCGCAACCTGTTTAGTAGCGGGTTTCGGTTCTTTATTAATGGGGTTATGGGCGAATCTGCCAATGGCAATTGGCTGTGCAATCTCATTAACGGCGTTTACCGCCTTTAGCTTAGTGTTAGGGCAACACATTAGTATTCCAGTTGCGCTGGGTGCCGTGTTCTTAATGGGGTGTTTATTCACCATTATCTCTGTGACAGGTATCCGCAGTTGGATTTTACGTAACATGCCAATGGGCGTGGCTCATGGTACGGGTATTGGTATTGGTCTGTTTTTACTCTTGATTGCAGCAACGGGCGTTGGCTTAGTGGTTAAAAACCCAAATGCAGGCTTACCCGTTGCGCTGGGTGAATTTACTTCATTCCCTGTTTTAATGTCTCTGATTGGTTTAGCGGTGATTTTTGGTTTAGAAAAACGCCGTGTACCGGGTGGGGTGTTATTAGTCATTATCGCGATTTCGATTATTGGTTTGATTTTCGACCCTGCCGTTAAATACCAAGGTTTCTTTAAATTGCCTTCATTTGGTGAAGATGGTTTAGCGCTGATGTTTAGCATGGATATCATGGGTGCACTTCAAGCTGCGGTTCTGCCAAGCGTTCTGGCATTAGTAATGACGGCAGTTTTTGATGCAACGGGGACTATCCGCGCGGTTGCGGGTCAAGCGAACTTACTGGATAAAGACGGTCAGATTATCGATGGTGGAAAAGCGTTAACCGCTGACTCTGTAAGCAGCATTTTTGCAGGGGCTATCGGCGCATCGCCAGCCGCGGTATATATCGAATCTGCTGCAGGAACCGCAGCAGGCGGTCGTACAGGTTTAACCGCCGTAGTTGTTGGTGTTTTATTCTTATTTATCTTGTTCTTATCTCCATTGTCTTATCTGGTACCTGCCTATGCAACGGCGCCAGCACTGATGTATGTGGGTCTGTTGATGCTGAGCAATGTCTCGAAATTAGATTTCGATGATTTTGTGGATTCGATGTCAGGTTTACTGTGCGCGGTATTTATCGTATTAACCTGTAATATCGTCACCGGTATCATGCTAGGTTTCGCTTCACTGGTTATCGGGCGTATCTGTGCGGGTGAATGGCGTAAACTGAATATTGGTAGCGTGGTTATCGCGGTTCTATTGGTAGCGTTTTATGCTGCCGACCTCGCTATCTAAAGGTAATTCTAATGATAGGGCGGCAGCTGCTGTCGCCCTTTAACGGATTGTTGCGATTCGTTCTAAACTCCAAATTATTTTCCCGTCAGATAGCCTGTTAAGGATAGAATAGTGCTAAGGCGGTATATGAAGTGAAAATGCCTATTTTCAACCAGTGGCTGCCTTGACTGAAAATCTCATGGTCTGGACGGTGCTATCTCTTACTATGCGGCGGCAGGCAAATTTTGGGTTATCCCGTTATACTTTAAGCTGCGATATTTAGGGTATGCATTAGTTAATAAGTAAGGGCAACATGGAAATTTTCTTTACTATTCTGATTTTGATCTTGGCTGTCTCTGTTTCTGGTGTGGTGACGAAAGTCATTCCCATCCGTATTCCCCTTCCTCTTATTCAGATTGCTATCGGTGCATTATTAGCGTGGCCTCAATTTGGGTTACATGTCTCTTTTGACCCCGAACTCTTTATGGTTCTGTTGATTCCACCGCTGTTATTCGTCGATGGTTGGAAAACCCCTACCCGTGAATTTTTCCAGAATGGGCGAGAAATTTTCATTCTGGTATTAGTGCTAGTATTAGTAACCGTTATCGGGATTGGTTATCTGATTTACTGGTTGATGCCTGGTATTCCACTTATTGCCGCCTTTGCGCTGGCTGCGGTACTTTCCCCAACAGATGCGGTGGCCTTGTCCTCTATCGTCGGGAAAGGACGAATTCCCAAGCGCATGATGAGCGTACTCGAAGGGGAAGCATTGATGAACGATGCTTCCGGTCTGGTGGCGTTGAAGTTCGCCGTGGCGATTGCCATGGGAACGATGGTCTTCAGCGTATCGGGCGTTACAATCGAATTCTTTAAAGTCGCAGTCGGTGGTCTATTGGCGGGTGTTGCTGTGACGTGGCTATACAGTAAGTCTCTACGCTTAATGAGCCGCTGGAGTGGGGATGACCCCGCAACGCAAATTGTCTTCATGCTGCTGTTACCATTCGCATCCTACATGATTGCGGAACATATCGGTTTCTCGGGTATTTTGGCGGCGGTTGCTGCGGGTATGACTATCACCAAGTCTGGCGTTATCCGTAATGCACCTTTGGCGATGCGTTTACGTGCCGATAGCGTCTGGTCGATGTTAGAGTTTGTCTTTAACGGATTAGTGTTCATTATGCTCGGTTTACAATTACCGGGGATTTGGGAAACATCGGTTATTCAAGCGGAACTCGACCCAAGCGTCGAAACTTGGATGCTGTTTACCGCCGTCGTTATTATCTATTTTGCCTTACTGATTTTGCGTTTCTGCTGGCTATGGTTGATGAAGAGATTCAGCCGCTTGTTCTTGAAAAAACGCCCATTACAGTTCGCGAGCTATACCGTCCGTGAATTGTGGTTAGCGTCGTTTGCCGGGGTTCGTGGGGCAATTACCTTAGCCGGTGTGCTCTCGGTGCCATTGTTTCTAACCGATGGTTCTCCGTTCCCAGCAAGGTACCAGCTGGTGTTTATCGCCGCAGGGGTTATTTTATTTTCCATTTTTGCGGGCGTTGTGGCGTTACCACTCCTGCTGCGCAATTTTAAAGTGGGGGATAAAGAGGCGGATATCAACGAGATCCGTATGGCGAAAGCCGCAATGGCAGAAGTGGCGATTGTCAGCTTGAACAAGATGCAAGAGCGTTTATCGGCGGATGTGGAAGAGCAATTAGATTCGGAAGACATCAACGAGGTCGCGACAAGGGTGATTGGTCATTTACGCCGTCGAACCGCCGACCAAGACGAGATGGAACACAACTTGCAGATTGAAGACCTTGAACGGCGTTTTCGCTTAACGGCGCTACGTGCAGAACGTGGTGAGCTCTATCACTTGCGTGCAACACGGAAAATCAGTAATGAAACCTTGCAAAGCTTGCTGGTGGATCTGGATTTATTAGAAGCCGTACTGATCGAAAAAGAGCATTAAATCGAAAAAACGCGTATTCTACGGGCATCTTGTTTGTTAAATCATTGTGCTTGAGAGTGAACAACAATGTGGTTACTCGTTTTCACGACGCTGCTTTGGGCAGCGTCTTTTAGTTTAATGGGGGAATACCTCGCAGGGCAGGTGGATAGCTGGCTATCTGTGCTTATCCGCGTGAGTTTAGCCTCTTTGGTATTCCTACCTTTTCTGCGTTGGCGCAACTTCAGCGCCAAAGTGATCTCACTGTATATGTTGGTAGGTGCTTGCCAGCTGGGGATCATGTATTACTTTGTTTTCCAAGCCTATAAATACCTGAGTGTGGCAGAATTTTTGCTATTTACGGTATTAACTCCGCTATATGTTACGTTGATTTATGACCTTTTAGAGCGCCAACGCCTACGTAAAGGCTATCTGTTTAGCTCGATATTAGCCGTGATTGGTGCTGCCATTATTCGTTATGATCACCTTAGCGAATCATTCTGGATTGGTCTGATGTTTGTTCAGCTTGCCAACATCTTCTTTGCATTGGGGCAAGTGGGATATAAGCGCTTAATGGAAGTGCACCCGATCCCCCAGCATCAAGCCTTTTCATGGTTTTATCTCGGGGCGACGTTGATTGCCTTGATGGGATGGCTACTGTTTGGAAATAAGGCGATGGTGCCGACAAGCCAAGCTCAATGGATAGTTTTACTCTGGTTGGGTGTGGTTGCGTCGGGGATTGGTTATTTTCTGTGGAACTATGGCGCCACAAAAGTGGATGCCGGAACCCTCGCGATAATGAATAACATGATGGTTCCAGCCGGTTTATTAGTGAACTTTGCTATTTGGCAGCAACATCCTAATTGGCTCAGTTTTACCATGGGGTCGAGCCTGATAATTGCGTCTCTGTGGGTGCATAAGCGTTGGATCCTCGCACCGACTTCACGTAAGACAAATTCTCCACCGCGTGATCAGTAGCGGTATTGGTAAATGTTTCAATGGCTGGCTGGCGCTGTTCGCCTTCACGACATGCAGCGTACAGTCGGCTCCATAACCCACTTCCTAAAGTTTTCGTCGTAATCAAACCTTGTTTTTCAAAGGAATCCACCGCCCAGTGTGGCAGTGCTGCAATCCCCATTTTAGCCGCCACCATCTGAATTAAAATCAGCGTATTGTCGACGGTTTTGATATTAGGTGAAACACCCGCAGGCTGTAAGAAATGACGCCAGATATCAAAACGTTGGCGCTGAACTGGATAAATCAGCAATGTCTCTTTGGCAAGATCATGAGGCTCAATCAACGGTTTTTTAGCTAATGGATGGTCATTCGCCACCACCAGTTTCACTTCATAATCAAACATCGGTGTGTAGTGTAAATCTTGATCCGCAAGGATATCGGAGGTCATCACGATGTCTAATTCTCGCGAAAGTAATTCAGGCTGCGGGTCAAAGGTTACGCCAGATTTAAAATCGACGGTCACTTGTGGCCATGCTTGCCTAAACTGTTGTAGCGCAGGGGTCAACCACTGAATGCAGCTATGGCACTCAATCGCGATACGCAGCGTACTGACGGTCGGTTCATTGCAGACACGAATCGCGTCTTTCACCATTGGCAAAATACGTTGCGCTAATTGTAGCAGCACTTCCCCTTGCGGTGTGAAATGGATGGGCTGAGTTTTACGAACAAACAGTTTGTAGCCTAAGCGATGCTCTAAATCACTAAATTGGTGAGATAGCGCCGACTGAGTCTGGTGCAGGTGCGTCGCAGTGGCAGCTAATGATCCGTATTGGCTGAGTGCCTGCAACGTTTTTAAATGTTTTAATTCGATCATGAGAAACCTTCAAGTAGACGATGAATAATTTGCGCTTGTGCTTTATACAGTACCTGTTGATTATAGATGTGTAAACATCTAGACGGCTAAATATTTTAAGGGGTCAATATGTCTGTTATAAATCATACACTTGGTTTTCCACGTGTCGGTCTAAAAAGAGAACTCAAACGTGCACAAGAAGATTATTGGGCAGGCAAAATTGACCAATCTGCACTTCTTGAAACGGGTTATCAATTACGTGTTCGTCACTGGGAACAACAAAAAAATGCCGGTGTCGATCTGCTACCCGTCGGTGACTTTGCGTGGTATGACCAAGTTTTAACCACTAGTTTATTACTAGGAAACGTTCCGCCGCGTCATCAAAATGAAGATGGCACTGTCGATTTAGATACCTTATTCCGTGTGGCTCGTGGTCGTGCGCCAACAGGCAAGCCAGCGGCGGCGGGAGAAATGACGAAATGGTTTAATACTAACTATCACTATATCGTGCCGGAATTCCAGCAAGGGCAACAATTTAAACTGTCGTGGAATCAACTGTTTGAAGAAGTCGACGAAGCATTAAAACTCGGTCACAACGTTAAACCTGTCGTCATTGGCCCGATTACCTACCTGTGGTTAGGAAAAGTGAAGGGACCTGCCTTCGACCGCCTATCGTTACTGAAAGATTTACTGCCTGTTTACCAAGAAATTCTAACTAGACTGGCTGAAAAAGGCGTGGAGTGGGTGCAAATTGACGAGCCCGCACTGGTACTCGATTTACCTCTCGAATGGCAGGACGCATATCAACAAGCGTATCAATCCCTAGCAGGTAAAACTAACTTACTGTTAACCACTTATTTTGACGGTATTAGCCATCACTTGGATGTGATTAAACAACTGCCAGTGCAAGGACTGCATGTGGATGTGGTTGCGGGTAAGGATGATATCGCGGCACTGCATCAAGCACTTCCTAAGGACTGGGTGCTTTCGTTAGGGTTAATTAATGGGCGTAACGTATGGAAAGGGGATTTAGGCGAAAAATTCCAACGGGTGAAACCGCTGCTAGGAGAGCGCACTCTGTGGGTCGGTTCATCTTGCTCGTTACTGCATAGCCCAATTGATTTAAATGATGAAACGCGTCTGGATGCCGAAGTGAAAAGCTGGTTTGCGTTTGCGCTGCAAAAATGTGAAGAACTGGCACTATTGACGAAAACACTCAATCAACCAACGGCAGAATACATCGCAGCGCTAGAAACCTATAGTGCGCCAATTCGTGCTCGCCGCACCTCTTCTCGAGTCAATAATACGCAGGTCGCTCAGCGCTTAGCGGCAATTAACGCGAAAGATACCGAGCGTACTCGTCCTTATGTAAAGCGCGCTGAACTTCAGCGCCAACGTTTTAATCTGCCGTTGTGGCCAACCACGACGATTGGCTCTTTCCCGCAAACCAGTGAAATTCGTTCTTTACGTCTTGATTTCAAAAAAGGTAATGTGGATCAACTGAATTACCGTACCAGTATCAGTGAGCATATCAAACAAGCTATCAAGGAGCAGGAGCTACTGGATATTGACGTCCTCGTGCATGGTGAAGCCGAGCGAAATGACATGGTGGAATACTTCGGTGAACACTTTGATGGCTATGTCTTTACGCAAAATGGTTGGGTACAGAGTTACGGTTCTCGCTGCGTGAAGCCACCTGTGATCATTGGTGATATTAGCCGCCCAGAAGCCATTACCGTGGAGTGGGCGAAGTATGCACAGTCGTTGACGGATAAACCGGTCAAAGGAATGCTGACAGGCCCGGTGACAATCCTGTGCTGGTCATTCCCTCGGGAAGATGTCAGTCGTGAAACGATAGCCAAGCAAATTGCGCTGGCATTGCGTGACGAAGTGGATGATTTACAAAAAGCGGGTATTGGCATCATTCAGATTGATGAGCCTGCATTACGTGAAGGGCTGCCGCTGCGCCGCGATGAGTGGAATGACTATCTGACTTGGGCGGTAGATGCCTTTAAATTAAGTGCCGCTATCGCCGATGATGAGACACAGATTCACACCCATATGTGTTATTGCGAGTTCAATGACATCATGGATTCGATTGCTGCGCTGGATGCTGATGTTATCACCATTGAAACGTCGCGCTCGGATATGGATCTATTAGACGCATTCGAAGATTTTGATTACCCAAATGAAATTGGTCCGGGGGTTTATGATATTCACTCGCCTAACGTCCCAAATGTAGAGTGGATTGTGGCGCTATTACGTAAGGCTGCACAGCGAGTGCCCGTGGAGCGTTTATGGGTGAATCCAGACTGCGGTTTAAAAACTCGCGGATGGACAGAGACTCGCCAAGCACTGGCTAACATGGTGGAAGCGGCGAAAAAACTGCGAAATGAGTATCAAAGCTAGTTCAGTAAAAAGCCCACTTTAAAGTGGGCTTTTTGTTATCTGTGCTGAGTGCAGATCTTAACCGAACAGTTTTTGTTTCAGTAAGTTCATGCCAATTGACGCTAAATCAATATTTTCTGGCAGCACACCATTCGGGCTAGCACTATCTACGATAGTCGGTAAGTACTTAGCGACCATATCTGTTGCTTGTTGTGGATCTAAACCAACGCGCTGAGCGAGTTCTTGGATCCCTGAATCACCGAAAACTTGCATTAACTGGCTAGCATTAACTGGCAAATTTTCACCTTCAGCAATCCATGATGAAACGATCCCGCCTAAGCCTTCAGTGTTAAATTTATCGACGACACCTGAGAGCCCACCTTGCTTTTCAACCCAATCAATAACAGATTGAAACTGTTGCATTTTATCACCTGCAACCATGCCTAACACTTGATCAAACAGACCCATTTTGACTCCTCGATAACGTAATTGATGCGTTCAATACCAAGTATGGAACATTTTACAAAAAATAATAGGCGGCTATTTTGGGGAATTTACTCAACAGGTCAATGAAAATCAGAGACAAAGAGGGAATTTAATCGGTATAAAAACCAATGGGTTAAAAAATAGCCAAATCAATCACAATTTTTATCACACTTTCTTGTGAAGGGAGATATCAGGTTGTTAAATTAAAAATTATTTAAATATCATTGGGATATAGAATAATTGTTTAAAATTTATATTATCTTTAGTGTGATGGTAGTCATGTGTTTGTGAATTTGGTTATGTGAAAATTCACAATATTCACCAGAATTAACAGTACTTACCAAAACTAAACTAACAGTATTCACCAGAATTTATCATTTGTTGGAACTGACAACATCAGGGGGCTAGATGAAAAATACCGTTAACCATGTTGGCGTTATTGGTCTGGGTTCGATGGGGATGGGGATCGCGCAATCACTAATAAGAAATAAGATCCCAACCTATGGGTTTGATTTAAATCCACAAGCCTGTGAGGCGCTACTCGAATATGGGGCGCAAGCTACAGGTAAAGATGCTGCGCAGTATGCGCAACAGCTAGATGCACTACTTATGGTCGTTGTTAATGGCCGACAAGTTGAGGCGATTTTGTTTGGTGGTGAGAAACCACTGGTCGAGCAGCTTCGTCCAAATACTGCCATTGTGTTGCACAGCACACTGGCGGCGGAGCAGACAAAACAGATAGCTCAGCGCCTTGCCGAATACCAGCTTCCATTAGTCGATGCGCCGATATCTGGCGGCGCGATTAAAGCGGCAGAAGGCAAACTGACCGTCATGGCATCGGGTTCTCCAGAGCTATTCATTCAGCTTGCGACGGTATTTGAGGCAATTTCAGAGCGCCTTTATCGTGTGGGGGATGAAATCGGCCTTGGCTCAACCGTGAAAACTATCCACCAGCTACTGGCGGGGGTGCATATTGCGGTTGCTGCGGAAAGTATGGCGCTGGCGGCAAAAGCGGGTATCAATTTAGATGTGATGTATGACATCGTCACCCATGCCGCTGGTAACTCATGGATGTTTGAGAACCGCATGCAGCATGTACTTGATGGAGACTATACACCTAAATCGTCAGTCGATATTTTTGTGAAAGATCTCGGTTTGGTGATGCAAACCGGAAAAGCGCTGAATTTCCCGCTACCTTTGGCGGCAACAGCGCATCAAATGTTTATCTCAGCCAGTAATGAAGGTTTTGGCTTACAGGATGATAGTGCCGTTATCAAAACCTTTAAGGGAATTACTTTACCGGAGAAAAAGGCATGACAGTGAAATTAGGCGTGATTGCTGATGATTTTACCGGCGCGACAGATATTGCAGGCTTTATGGTACAAAACGGCTGGAAAGTGGTGCAGCTACTGAATGAGCCGAATGAAAATACCCCAATCCCTCAAGATGTGGATGCCATTGTGGTGAGCTTGAAAAGTCGTTCTTGCCCTGTGGATGAAGCCATTAGTGCCTCGGTGAATGCCTGCCGCTGGCTGAAGGAATCGGCGCAGTGCCAGCAAATTTTCTTTAAATATTGCTCCACATTTGATTCAACCGAGAAAGGCAACATTGGTCCAGTCACCGATGCACTGATGAAGCAGCTGGATACCTCATTATCGCTAGTGTGCCCTGCATTGCCTGTTAACGGTCGAACCGTGGTACATGGGCACCTGTTTGTTAACGGTCAATTGCTCAATGAAAGTGGAATGCAGCATCACCCAGTGACACCAATGACCGATGCCAACCTGATGCGCGTCATGGAAAAACAGTCCGCAGGTAAAGCGGGGCTGATTAACTTGGCAACCGTACAAAAGGGTAGCGCCGCTATCACAGAGCAGTTAGAACAGCTACGCCAGCAAGGTATCAGCTATGCGGTTGTGGATAGCTTCACGATGGATGATTTACTGCCGATTGCTCAGGCTTCGCAATCACTGCCTTTATTAACGGGCGGGTCTGGATTGGGGGCTGCACTTGCGAATATTGATAGCCAAGTAGCTTGGGGGCAAGGGGAAAGCCGTGGCGCTAAGCCGACGGGCAAAGAGAGAAAAACGGTCATTCTATCAGGTAGCTGCTCGCTAATGACCAACAAGCAAGTACAAAGCTATCAACAAGTTGCACCTAGCAAAGCGCTAGATGTGGGTGAATGCATCAATAATCCAGACTATGCAACTGTATTAGCGAAATGGGTTAAAGACCAGAAAATCACTGGGTTAGCGCCTCTGTTATATGCAACCCAACCACCTGAGTTGTTGAAGCAAACACAGGAAAAATACGGCGCCGCATTATCGAGTACCGCGGTGGAAAATGTGTTTGGGCAGGTAGTGACGTTACTTCAGCAGCAAGGTTATAACACTTTTATTATCGCAGGTGGCGAAACCTCTGGGAAAGTGGTGCAAAGCCTTGGAACTGAACAATTAAGTATTGGCTCACCTATCGCGCCAGGTGTGCCTTGGGTACAAGACTTAGCGAGCGGTAACTGGTTAGCACTGAAATCAGGCAATTTTGGTCAAGAGAATTTCTTCCAGTTAGCACAGGAGATGGTTAATGAGTAATGAAAAGGCGCTACGCCAAGAGTTAGTGGATTGGGCTAAATCAATGTTTAATCGCGGCTACAGCAGCGGTGGTGCAGGCAATATCAGCGCACGCTTGCCGGATGGCTGCATTATTGTCACCCCGACTAACTCGAGCTTTGGTGATTTAAATCCTGAGCGCCTGAGCAAGCTCGATGCGCAAGGTAACTGGATTGATGGTGACAAGCCAACAAAAGAAGTTTCCATGCATATGGCAATGTATTTGCAGCGTTCAGATTGCCAAGCGGTGGTTCATTTACATTCACCTTGGCTAACGGCACTGTCGTGTTTACCGAATTTAGATACCGCAAACTGCTTACCGCCGATCACGCCTTATTACGTGATGCGTGTGGGCAAATTACCGTTGATTGAATATTTACCACCGGGTGATGACCGTATTGGTGAAGAAATCGCAAAATTAGCGCCAAATCATAATGCGATTTTACTCTCTAACCACGGCCCCGTTGTTGGCGGAAAAACCTTAAGACAGGCGTTTTTCAATGCGGAAGAATTAGAAGATACCGCGCGTCTATACATTACATTGCGCCCACACGGCTTCACCACGTTAACGCAAGAGCAGGTTCATGAGCTCGAAAGCCGTTATCCACAGAAATGAGGCGATAGATATGGCTAAATTTGCAGCAAATCTCAGTATGATGTTTAACGAAGTTCCGTTTATTCAACGCTTTGAACGTGCCGCTCAGGCTGGCTTTAAGGGCGTTGAGTATCTTTTCCCTTATGAAGAAGATGCGGATGTTATTGCGATTGAATTAAAAAAACATCAGCTTACTCAAGCACTATTTAATATGCCTGCGGGAAATTGGGGCGCTGGCGAGCGTGGAATGGCGTCTATTCCCGGTCGTGAAGCAGAATTCGCTCAAGGGGTACAAACCGCCCTGAAGTACGCTTTAGCATTAGGCTGCAAGCAAGTGCATGCTATGGCAGGAAAAGTGGATGATAAATTCACGCCTGAAGAGCAAAAAACCTGTTTTATTAAGAATATACAGTATGCTGCGGATGTGATGGCTGAGCACGACATTCGTGTGCTTATCGAGCCGATTAATACCCGCGATATGCCGGGGTATTTCTTAACGACCCAAAAGCAGGCTGAAGCGCTGTTACCTGAAATCAATCGCGACAATGTATTTATTCAATTGGACTTGTATCACTGCCAGATTATGGAAGGTGACTTATTGAAAACAATTGAGCGTCTTTGGGGTAAATTTAGTCATATTCAGATAGCATCAGTACCTTTTCGCCATGAACCTGATAGCGGTGAAGTCAATTACCCATGGATT
Organism: Providencia sp. PROV202; assembly: GCF_028479565.1. NCBI lineage: Bacteria > Pseudomonadati > Pseudomonadota > Gammaproteobacteria > Enterobacterales > Morganellaceae > Providencia > Providencia sp. PROV202. Next base: position 103,212 of record NZ_JAMPNV010000017.1, read on the forward strand.
TTTAATCAACTTGATGAAATGGGATATGAAGGCTGGCTGGGATGTGAATACCACCCAGCAGGACGCACCGAAGACGGTTTAGGCTGGCTAAAGCAAGCTAATTCCTAGGAGAACCGAATGATCCCTTCCGAACGTCGTGATTTTATTTATCGCTATGTCTATGAGCACCAAACTGTGTCTATCAATGACTTAGTTGGTTTAATGAATGTCTCTCATATGACGGTTAGACGTGATATTCGCATGTTGGAAGAGGAAGGGAAGGTTGTCGGAATTAGCGGTGGAGTTCGGTTAAATGATGCGTTACGCCAAGAGCTACCATGGAGCGAAAAGGCGAGGCTTCATCATCAAACGAAACGCGAAATCGGGCAGTTTGCCAGTTCACTGGTTGAAGATGGTCAGGTGGTTTACCTCGATGCAGGCACGACTACCTTTGAAATTGCCCGCGTATTAGGTGAGCGTTTTAATCTCACTATCGTGACCAATGATTTTTCCATCATGCAGTACTTGATGAATAAATCACAACTGAACCTGTATCACACTGGCGGGCAGGTTGATAAACGCAATCACTCCTGTGTTGGCAATACGGCGGCCGCTATGTTGCAGACACTGAATGTAGACATCGCGTTTATTAGTACCAGCTCGTGGGATCTGCAACATGGGGTTTCCACTCCTCATGAGGAAAAAGTCCAAATAAAACAAACTTTATTGGATGTTGCTCGTCGATGTGTACTGGTTTCAGACAGCAGTAAATTCGGTAAATACGGTATGTTCCGTGTCTGCCCATTAGATCAATTGCACGACATCATTTGTGACCAACATTTACCGTCTGATGTGGTGCAACGGATACTCGAAAAAAACATAAAACTTCATTTAATAAATACATAAAAAACATCTTACCTACTGATGCATAGCCCGACAGGGTTATAGCAAGGAGAATGACAATGAAAGTTATTATTACTGGTGGCGCAGGCTTTCTGGGCCAGCAGCTAGCCGCTGCTTTGCTTAAAAACAACCAAGGATTAAAATTTGACCAGCTCGTTTTAGCGGATATTCAGTGCCCTACATCGCCTATTGAAGACTCTCGCGTGAGTTGCGTTGCATTAGACTTAACCCAGCCAGAAGCGGCCGATAAGCTGATTGACGCGCAAACTGATGTGGTATTCCACCTTGCGGCGATCGTCAGTAGCCATGCTGAAAGTGACTTTAACTTAGGCATGAAAGTGAACTTCGATGCGACTCGCCAATTGCTTGAAGTCGCTCGCGCTAAAAACCCTGCCATCAAGTTTTTATTCACCAGCTCCCTTGCGGTTTTTGGCGGTGAATTACCGGATGTGATCACCGACCTGTGTGTTGTGAACCCTCAGTCTTCTTATGGCGCTCAAAAAGCCATGTGTGAATTGATGGTGAACGACTATTCCCGTAAAGGCTATGTGGATGGACGCGTGATGCGCTTACCTACCATTAGTATTCGCCCGGGAGTCCCGAATAAAGCGGCATCTTCTTTTGCTAGCGGTATTATCCGCGAGCCTCTCAATGGGATTGAGAGTGTTTGCCCAGTGTCTCCAGAGTTGGCGCTATGGTTATCTAGCCCAGAAACGGTCATCAACAACTTCATCCATGCGGTTTCGATTCCAGCAGAGAAATTTGGTCTTTCACGCACAGTGAACCTGCCAGGGATCACCGTGACAGTGCAAGAGATGATTGATGCCCTGCGTGATGTCGCTGGTCAACAAGCAGTTGATTTAATTCGCTTTGAACCGGATGAAGCCGTCAACCGCATCGTAGCTAGCTGGCCGGGTAAATTCGATATTCGCCGTGCACTGGATTTAGGTTTTAAAGCTGATGGATCATTTAGCGATGCGATCCGTTCCTTCATTAAGCACCACGGCTGTGCAAAATAGGAGATTAAACAATGTCCTATATTCCTATTATTGGCCTCGCGGTGGCCATATTTGTCCTTATCTTTTTAGTATTGCGAACGCGGGTTCACGCCTTGTTAGCGATGTTGATTGCGGCTGCAATCGCAGGGTTATCAGGGGGATTAACTGCGGCGGAAACCGTCACCGTTATTACAAAGGGCTTTGGTTCGACCCTCGGTAGCATTGGTATTGTTATCGGTCTCGGGGTAATGATGGGAAGGGTGCTGGAAGTGTCCGGCGCTGCTGAGCAGATAGCTTATAGTTTTATCAAATGGTTAGGTAAAAAACGCGAAGAGTGGGCGCTGGCAATTACCGGTTATATTGTCAGTATTCCTATCTTTGTCGACTCTGCATTCGTTATTTTGTATCCGCTGGCAAAAGCGTTAGCGAAGAATGGGAAGCGCAGTATTTTAACCCTTGGTGTCGCATTGGCGGGTGGTCTGGTTGTTACCCACCATACTGTACCACCAACTCCGGGCCCTCTCGGTGTTGCTGGGATCTTCGGGGTTGATGTTGGTGCCATGATTTTAGCGGGTATGACGCTGGCAGTGCCGTGCGTTATCGGGATTGTGTTCTACGCCAAGTGGCTGGGAACTAAATATCCTGAATTTATGCCAGATGAGACGGGCAGCGAAGATTTAAAAGAAGTACATGCGCGTTACATGGAAGAAAAAGCCAACAAACCATTACCGAGCTTATTCTTATCATTGTTACCAATTATCACGCCAATTCTGTTGATTTTTATTAATGCTATCAACGGATTATTACTGAAAACAGCCGCCTTCCAAGGCATGGATGATAATTGGTACTTCCAATCATTCCAATTCTTGGGAGCACCGATTATCGCCTTATCTATTAGTGTCCTGATTTCGGTCTATACGTTAATGCCAAAAGCATCGAAAGAAGAAGTTATCGACCGTATGGAAGAAGGTTTACAAGCAGCGGGTATCATCCTGCTTGTGACAGGTGCTGGTGGAGCATTAGGTGCAGTATTGCGTGACAGCGGGACGGGAACCATTCTTGCGGAGCATGTCGCGAATTTACCGATTACGCCCGTATTAATCCCGTTTATTATCGCGACATTAGTGCGTTTAATTCAGGGGTCTGGAACGGTAGCAATGATCACCGCGGCTTCAATCTCTGCACCAATCATTAGCCAAATTCCTGATATCAACTTATTAGTTGCGGCCCAAGCGGCAACGATGGGGTCTCTGTTCTTCGGTTACTTTAACGACAGCCTTTACTGGGTAGTGAACAGAATGATGGGGATCAAAGACGTTAAACAACAAATGATTGTTTGGTCTATTCCAACAACAATAGCTTGGGCTATCGGGTTGGTTGGGGTCTTGATCCTTGACGTAGTGTTGTAATCTGATGTAGCACTGTAAATCTAGTGTATTGATATTATAGTATTTTTTCTTCTGCCTAATAAAAGCGCCCATTCGGGCGCTTTCTTTCGATAATCACAAACATTCATCTATACTGGGTGTATCTCATTATTCACATTCATCTTAAGATAATTTATTTGTGATCACGATCTCATTTTAATGAAATTCATATGTATCTGTTTCTATTAAAGTAGATATTGGTCACTAAATTAATCAAAGCTAAGCGCTATATTGACAATAACGTACTAATTCAATGATGCCATTGTGTAAAGGAGTTTGATATGTCTGACGTTTTCCACTTAGGTTTAAAAAAGAGTGACTTACAGGGTGCAACCGTTGCTATTGTTCCTGGGGATCCTAACCGTGTTGAAAAAATTGCACGTCTGATGGACAACCCTGTACATCTGGCTTCATTACGCGAATTCACCTCATGGCGTGGCGAGCTTGATGGCAAAGCCGTGATTGTCTGCTCAACCGGTATTGGTGGCCCATCAACCTCTATCGCAGTTGAAGAACTGGCTCAGTTAGGTATCCGTACCTTCTTACGTATTGGCACAACAGGCGCAATCCAAGAAAACATCAATGTGGGTGATGTACTTGTCACCACAGGTGCGGTTCGTTTAGATGGCGCAAGCCAGCACTTTGCACCACTGGAATTCCCTGCAGTTGCTGACTTCACGTGTACTAATGCGCTGTATGCTGCGGCGACAGAAGCGGGTGCAACTGTACACGTTGGTATTACCGCATCTTCCGATACTTTCTACCCAGGTCAAGAACGTTACGACACCTATACAGGCCGCGTAATGCGTCACTTCAGAGGTTCAATGAAAGAGTGGCAAGACATGGGCGTGATGAACTATGAAATGGAATCTGCAACGCTGTTAACCATGTGTGCAAGCCAAGGCCTGCGTGCAGGTATGGTCGCTGGAGTTATCGTAAACCGTACTCAGCAAGAAATTCCAAATGAAGCGCTTCTGAAAAAAACAGAAGGCAATGTTCTGAGTATCGTTGTCGAAGCTGCTCGTCGCCTGCTGTAATCCTAATTAGCTGACCCGTTTACTGACTTCACTCGGTTGTGGATTTTCGGTAAACGGGTTCAGTTATCATCGTGCTACCCATGTATCTTAAATATTCTTGTATCTCTAATTGATCAGCGCAAAATTTATTTTCTCGCGTTTTTCTTATTCCCTTCATCGATGAATCTGTTATTGTCATTTAAAACAATTAATAGAAGCCTCTTAAGTTACTCAAATTACAAGTAATTGATGATTTCGTTTATTTTTAGTTTGAGCAATGACAGAGCTAAAAAGGGAAAACGTATGTCAACCAAACCTTACCTTCACCCCTCTGTACTACCTTTAACAGGTGGAATTAACTTTCGTGATTTAGGGGGAAAAAAGCTTTCCAATGGTGGAAAAATAAAGCCCGGTGTTTTATTTCGTTCTGGGGCGCTCGACCGCTTAACCCAAGATGATGAAAAAGTTTTACAGTCACAAAACCTTTTCCAAATCATCGACTATCGCGATGAAGCTGAAATTTTGGATAAACCGGATGTGGTGTGGAGTGGCGCTCATTATGTGCATGCCCCTGCGAACCCGCTGGCAAAAGAAGTGAGTGCGAATCTTGATAAACTCACCCCTGAAGTACTAGAACAGTTTGATCCTCAAGCTTTTATGTTCCGCCTCTATGAGTTACTTCCGCTGAATAATGCCGCTTATCACCAATTAGTGAACATGTTGAAGCAGCCAGAAAAAGGTGGACTTGTGCAACACTGTGCCGTGGGTAAAGATCGCACTGGGGTTGGCTCGGCGCTCGTGTTGTTTGCGTTGGGTGCAGATGTGAATACCGTGATGGATGATTACCTTTTAACGAACGAGACGTTAGCGCCATTCCGTAACCATTTACTCGAAGAGTTCTCCAAAACCATGAGTGAAAACGTGGTGAAAAAATTCGAATATGTGTTTTCTGTTCGTGAAGAATTTTTACAAACTGCATTGAAAAGTATAGAAAATAATTATGGTGGTGTGGATGGCTGGCTAGAAAAAGACTTTGGTTTAGATAAAGCTCAGCGCAGCGTATTACAAAGTTACTTCCTCGAATAAACCTCTGCGGAATTGAAGTTGCAATATGCCAGTTTTGTTGCAACTTTATTTACTTCCAAGAACTATAATATATTCACTTAGCGGCGTAATAATTGCTTATCTTAATAACAGTTAATTAGCTGAATAATAGTTACTTAGTCTACTCATAGTTAACATACCAATCTCAAACCGTAGGAATTCGCCCTTGAGCATTAATGAAATTGTCACGGTCATTACAGAATTCACTCGCGCTCACGAAGTGTGGGCTATCCCTATTGTGTTCATTCTTGCGTTTGGCGAGTCCCTCGCTTTCTTATCGTTATTGCTCCCTGCGACCGTTATCTTGCTTGGGCTAGGGGCATTAATTGGTGAAAGTGAGATTGCCTTTTTCCCGATTTGGTTAGCCGCTGCATTGGGCGCATTTTTCGGGGATTGGGTCTCTTATTGGTTTGGTTTTCACTATAAAGATAAAGTTCGTGAAATGTGGCCGATTTCCCGCAACCCTGAAATGATAGACAAAGGGCATCGCTTCTTTGAGAAGTGGGGCGTTTGGGGCATTTTCTTTGGTCGGTTTTTCGGGCCACTGAGGGCGGTAGTGCCGCTTGTTGCGGGGATCTGTGAAATGAAGCAGCGACATTTCCAAGTCGCTAACCTAGCCTCTGCGATGATTTGGGCGTTTGGCATTTTAGCCCCTGGCGCGCTTGGTTTACGTTGGTTTGCGAGTTGGATGGGATAAGCTGCGAAGCCGCTCGCAAAAAGTAGCCGTTGGGAGATTTACCTCTGGACACTTATACAGTATCCCATTACCTTACTCTAGATTTTAAAAAGTAAGGATTGAGTCGTGGATACCTCTCTTTTATATGCAATTATTGGCGCCTTAAGTGGCATTTTGGTCGGCGGTTTAGCGGTCTGGTTTTCTATTGTCCAAAAAATAGCGGGAAAAGAGCGAGAGCTACAAGAGGCATATCGCCAACTGGCGGCGAGCGATGAAAAAAATGTGCATTTAGCGCAGTGGAAAGAGGAATGTGACAGGCTCGATCAGGAGCTACGCACACAGCGGGATATTAACCGCGAACAGGAAGCTGAGCTGCGGGAAGTGATGACCCGTTTTGAACAGACGCAGCTCGCCAATGAAGAAAAACAACGGATTTTACAAAACAGCGAGCAGCGCCTTACCGCTCAGTTCGAAAATTTAGCCAATCGTATTTTTGAGCAGAACGAACGTCGAGCATCCGAACAACATCAGAAAAATTTAATGGCGATGCTGTCACCGTTTCGTGAGCAACTTGAAGGGTTTCGCCAGCAAGTACAGCAAAGCTATGGTGAAGAAGCCAAAGAACGCCATACACTCACTTATGAAATTCGCCAATTACAGCAGTTAAATAACCAAATGACCAAAGAAGCGGTCAATTTAACCCGAGCCCTAAAAGGAGATAACAAAATCCAAGGGAACTGGGGGGAAACGATTTTAACGCGGATTTTAGAAGTTTCAGGGCTGCGAAAAGGCAGTGAATTTGAAACTCAGGTAAGCATCAATACGGGGTTTAATAGCCGCTATCAACCCGATGTGATTATCCATCTTCCTGAAGGCAAAGATGTGGTGGTCGATGCGAAAATGTCACTGGTGGCTTATGAACACTATTTTAATAGCGATGATCCAGAACAGCAGCAGCAAGGCATCAAGGAGCATGTGGCGTCCATTCGTAATCATATGAAAATGCTCAGTCGCAAAGACTACCATCAGTTACCGGGAGTTCGCTCTTTAGATTATGTGCTCATGTTTATTCCGATTGAACCTGCGTATTTACTAGCACTAAAAGAAGCGCCTGAACTACTTGATGAAGGATTAAAACTGAATATTATGTTGGTTTGTCCATCCACCTTGTTGGTGGCCGTGCGTACCATTAATAATTTGTGGCGCTATGAACGGCAAGAGCAAAATGCTCAAGAAATCGCAGATAGAGCCGCTAAAATGTACGATAAGCTGCGTTTATTTATCGATGATATGCAGGTATTGGGCTCGAGTTTAGAGAAAGCAAATCATACTTATTCTTCAGCAATGAAGCGCCTTGCTGAAGGTCGAGGTAATTTGCTTGCTCAAGCGGAAAGCTTTAAAGAGTTAGGTGTGGAAGTTAAGCAATCTATAGACCCTCAGCTAGCTGAGCGGGCTGACAAGTCTAATTGTGCGGAATCTTAGAGTTATAATAGGGTTTTCACTCAAAGGCTGGTACACTTCACAAAAAAGTTTGAACGATTAACAGGCATAATAGAAATGACCGAACCAACAAAAGAAACCATCGATTTTGGTTTCCGTACTGTAGAGAAAGAAGAAAAAGCTGGCCTAGTCGCAAATGTTTTTCACTCTGTAGCCTCTAAATATGACCTGATGAATGACTTAATGTCTTTTGGTATTCATCGTATCTGGAAACGTTTCACAATCGAAGCGAGTGGTGTGCGTCGTAATCAACGTGTACTTGATCTTGCTGGTGGAACTGGTGACCTTACTGCAAAATTCTCTCGCCTTGTGGGTGAAAAGGGTGAAGTGGTTCTGGCAGATATTAACGATTCAATGTTAAAAATGGGACGCGAGAAACTACGCGATTTAGGCATTGTTGGTAATGTTAATTACGTTCAAGCGAACGCAGAAGAATTGCCATTCCCTGATAACTATTTTGACTGTATTACTATCTCTTTTGGTTTACGTAACGTGACCGATAAAGATAAAGCATTACGCTCCATGTTTCGCGTATTGAAGCCGGGTGGACGCCTATTAGTACTTGAGTTCTCTAAACCAATTCTTGAACCACTGAACAAAGCTTACGATGCTTACTCATTCCATATTTTACCGCGTATCGGTCAAGTGATTGTGAATGATCCTGAAAGCTATCGTTACCTCGCTGAATCTATCCGTATGCACCCAAATCAAGAAACCTTGAAAGGAATGATGGAAAACGCAGGTTTCGAGCAAGTCTCTTATGACAATATGACCGGTGGTATTGTTGCATTACATAAAGGGTTTAAATTCTAAGATGGAAGCACCATCAGCGCATATTGAAAATCCTAATACTGTTTTGTATTCCTTGATGACGGCATTAATGGAAACCTCCTTGAACCACATGTTGTTCAAGGAAAAAGTCCTGCAACCTGCAAGAATGCGTTTAGCAGGTAAAGTGATGGGGATTGAGCTTAAAGAGCTGAATAAAACTCTGACACTTATTTTTGCTGAAAATCATGTTGATGTATTAAGTGAATGGCAAGAACCTGCAGATTGCACTATCAAAACGTCACTGTTTACATTGATAAAGTTGAAAGATAAGCAGCAGCTTTCACAACTCATCAATAATGGTGACATTGTGATTGAAGGCGATATGCAAATTGTTCAACACTGGTCTTCATTACTGGATTTAGCTATCTGGAACCCGGCTCATTATTTATCCCCTTATATTGGTGATATTGCGGCAGAAGGCATCAGTAAAGTGTTGGGTAAAGGGGCTTGCCTCGCGTCTCGTTTAGTCGGTCGCCAAAAAACATACGTTAAAGACATTATTCTGGAAGAGTGGAAAATGGCACCAAGCCAGCTGGAATTGGCGCACTTTAGCGACGAAGTTGAGCAGGTTTCAAATTCAATGAGTCAGTTAGAACAACGACTCAATCAGTTGGAGGAGAAGAATGACTCCCGGTGAAATAAAACGCCTTTACTTCATTATTCGGGTATTTCTCTCTTATGGACTAGATGAGCTGATCCCTAAAATTAAGCTGACATTGCCTTTAAGAATTGGGCGGCTAGGTTTTTTTTGGATCAAAAACAGACACAAAGATAAAGATCTTGGTGAACGACTGCGCTTAGCATTGCAAGAATTAGGGCCGGTTTGGATCAAATTTGGTCAAATGCTTTCGACTCGCCGAGATTTATTCCCTCCTGCAATTGCTGACCAGCTGTCATTATTACAAGATAAAGTGGCGAGTTTCGATGGTAAATTAGCCCGTCGTTATATTGAAGAGTCACTCGGTGGTCCATTAGAACAATGGTTTGATAACTTTGATGAGCAAGCTCTTGCCTCTGCGTCGATTGCCCAAGTTCATACTGCAACATTAAAAGAAAATGGCAAAGATGTTGTTTTAAAAGTGATTCGCCCAGATATTTTGCCTGTCATCAAAGCGGATATTAAGCTGATGTACCGTATCGCCAATTGGGTTCCTCTTCTTCCTGATGGACGACGTTTACGTCCTAAAGAAGTCGTGCGTGAGTACGAAAAAACCTTAATTGATGAGCTAAATCTTCTTCGCGAATCTGCTAACGCTATCCAGTTACGACGCAACTTTGAAAACAGTTCTATGCTGTATATCCCTGAAGTTTATCCTGATTATTGCCGTGAAAACGTGATGGTCATGGAGCGTATCTACGGTATTCCTGTTTCAGACATTGCGGCATTAGAAGCGCAAGGCACGAACATGAAGTTGTTGGCAGAGCGGGGCGTAAAAGTCTTCTTTACTCAGGTATTTCGTGACAGTTTTTTCCACGCAGATATGCACCCAGGCAACATTTTTGTTAGCTACGACCACCCAGAAGATCCTCTCTATATTGGTATCGACTGTGGGATCGTGGGTTCACTTAACAAAGAAGATAAGCGCTATTTAGCTGAAAACTTTATTGCATTCTTTAATCGAGATTACCGTAAAGTTGCTGAGTTGCATGTGGATTCTGGCTGGGTTCCGCCAGATACCAATGTTGAAGATTTTGAGTTTGCTATTCGCACTGTTTGTGAGCCTATCTTTGAAAAGCCATTAGCTGAGATTTCATTTGGGCATGTGTTATTGAATCTGTTCAATACCGCCCGTCGCTTTAATATGGAAGTGCAGCCGCAATTGGTGTTATTGCAGAAAACTTTGTTGTACGTTGAAGGTCTGGGTCGTCAGTTATATCCGCAGTTGGATTTATGGAAAACAGCAAAACCATTCCTAGAGGATTGGATCCATAGCCAAGTGGGTATTCCGGCTATTACCAAAGCGTTAAAGGAAAAAGCGCCATATTGGGCAGAGAAAATGCCAGAAATCCCTGATTTGATCTATGGGGCATTAAAGCAGCACCGTTTCTTGCAGTCCAATATTGAACAGCTTACACAAGAGTTAAAGCACCAACGCACTAAACAACGTAAATCACAGTACCTATTAGGAATTGGGGCAACCTTTATTCTTTGTGGTAGCTTATTCTTTATTTCCGACTTAACCCGAATTGCAGCAGCATTTATGGCTGTAGGTGCATTGTCGTGGCTTGTAGGTTGGTGTAAAGGAGAGGATAATTAAGTAGACTTTGTTTTGCGACAAGTTTATAAGGCTGTGATCATTTCCGTATTTAGCGTTGGTTGTATATAATAGAGTTAGTTACAATTGATCCCAAAACTATAGAGGTATTAACAATGGAATCAACTTTTGCAATGGCTGCTTTCGGTAGTCCTTGGCAATTAATTATCATTGCTTTGCTTATCATTTTAATTTTCGGCACCAAGAAATTACGTTCTTTAGGTTCTGACTTGGGCGAATCACTTAAAGGCTTCAAAAAAGCAATGAGTGATGATGAAGCTGCAAAAGCGAAAGCAGAGCAAGAGAAGCAAGACGCTGATTTTGCGCCAAAAAACATCACTGAACAACAGGCTCCTGAGAAAAAAGAGAGCCCAGTTGAGAGCAAAAATAAAGAGCAGGGATAAACCGTGTTTGACATAGGTTTTAGTGAACTACTGCTAGTTGCGATCATCGGTCTTGTGGTATTAGGCCCTCAACGTCTACCAGTGGCAGTGAGAACTGTTGCTGGTTGGATTCGTGCTATGCGCTCTATGGCTGCTAATGTCCAGAATGAGCTATCACAAGAACTGAAATTGCAAGAACTGCAAGAGACTCTTAAAAAAGTTGAAGAGAAAGCGGGTTTGGAAACTCTTTCTCCAGAACTTAAAAAGTCGATGGATGACCTGCGTCATGCTGCTTTGTCTTTACAAAGTGGTTATCAGGCAACAACCAATGATGTCCAATCTGAGTTGAACAAAGCAAAAGAGATCACAGAAAACTACGATGCTGCGGTAAAGGAATCCCATGCTAGTTCTTCGCAAACTCAAGAGTCAGACCCTGATCCTGAGTATGCTGCTAAGATGGCTGCAGTTGTTGAAGAAAAACCAGCTTCAGCAACACCAACAGACTCTAAGCCACTCGATGCTAAAGTAACAAACTCCAATCAAACAGAAAGTGAAAAATAACACATGGCTGTCAATGATGCTCAACCACTTATTAGCCACCTGATTGAACTAAGAAAGCGGCTACTAAACTGTTTGATTACGGTATTAATCGTCTTTGCGGCGCTCGCTTATTTTTCAAATGATATTTATCGCCTTGTTGCTGCGCCTTTGATTGATAAGCTGCCTGTTGGCTCTCAAATGAGTGCGACAGACGTAGCATCGACGTTTTTTACTCCGATTAAACTGACCATGATGGTATCTGTATTTGTTTCGATACCCGTCATTTTATACCAGGTCTGGGCATTTATCGCGCCTGCGCTGTATAAGCATGAACGTCGATTAATGCTGCCGTTACTGGTATCAAGTAGCTTCCTATTCTATCTAGGAATGGCATTTGCTTACTTTGTGGTATTCCCGTTAGCTTTTGGCTTCTTTGTAAAAACAACGCCAGAAAGCGTTAACTTTATACCGGATATCAGCAAATACCTCAGTTTTGTCATGACATTGTTTATGGCATTCGGGGCTGCGTTTGAAGTGCCAATCGCGATTATTTTACTGTGCTGGACTGGCGTAACGACTCCAGAATCACTCAGACGTAAACGCCCATACATCTTAGTAGGTGCGTTTATCGTCGGGATGTTCCTGACTCCGCCAGATGTTTTATCGCAAACTCTACTCGCAGTACCGATGTACTTGCTATTTGAGCTTGGGGTATTACTGTCGAATTTCTATGTTGGCAAAGGTCGACGTAGAGGCGATGACGAAGAAGAAGAGCCAGAAGAATAGCCACGGTGACAACGTTATTGTGAAATAAAAAGCCCATTCAATGGGCTTTTTTTATGCCTGTTTGAAGCAAATATATCGCGAAAAACTTATTCGGACTCTTTTCTAAATTGCGTATTATCAATGACTTTTGCGACAGTGGTATTTAAGATGTTAAGCAAAAGAATTGAACGCGACTCACCATTTGGTTCATTGAAGATGGCCTTAACGCCAGCAAAAATGCCTTCAGTAATAACAACACTGTCTCCCTGAGAAGGGAGATCCGGAGATTGAGTCTGGCTGATAGGCGTCTGCTGTATGAGGTCAATTATCTCTTCAGGAACTTCAGCCGGTAATGCGCCAAAACGAATAAAGTGGCTGACACCGCGTGTAGATTGGATAGTGGTTGTATGAATTTGCTCATGGTCGAATTTTACAAACAGGTAATTGGGAAATAGTGCTTCAGTGATAACTGTGCGTTTGCCTCGAACGACTTTTTCCATTTCAGTCATTGGAGTCATGCAAGTCACATCTTGTCGAGTTAAGTGCTCAACCGCTCTATCCAGTTGCCCTCGTTTGCAATACAGCAAATACCATTTTTCCATTTTTTGATCCCATCCAACAAATTTATGCTCATGATAACAAATTAAGGCATAAGAATGTGACTAATGATGAGTAGCACAATATTATTCATCTACACAAGTATCGATTAATTCGATAGTTACGAAATTAGACACACAATAAACACAGCAGTTAATACACTTTTTGTAGGAGACACCATGGATATCTTTTTACTGAGTAATGGCAAACTTTCCGGTAACCCTGTATGGCTAAGTTACGCATTACCAAGAATTAGCGAAATGATTGAACGTAAGCAGATTAAGTCTGCAGTATTGGTGCCTTATGCTGTTTTACGTGGCTCTCACGATGAGCGTGCGGAGCAGTTAAGCGATGCTTTAGGTATTAAAGTGACGTCGATTGAACATTTTGAAAGCCCAGTAGAAGCCATCGAACAAGCAGAATGTATTCTGGTGAGTGGCGGTAATACATGGTGGTTAAATAAATGCTTGCATGAGAATGGTTTAATTGTTGCTATCCAACGTGCAGTGCGTGAACGCGGTGTACCTTACATTGGTTGGAGCGCAGGTTGCAACGTGGCGACTCCAAGCATTCGTACAACGAATGATATGCCTGTGAGTAATGCAGTTATCATGCCGTCCTTGGGTCTGTTCCCAATGCAAATCAACCCACACTATATTGATGCGCATATTTCTGGGCATATGGGTGAAACACGCGATGAGCGCCTACAAGAATTCTGTGTTATTAACCCTCATGAAGTGGTTGTTGCGTTACGTGAAGGTAGCGGATTACAGATCAAAGGTAATGAGTTAAGTTACTTCAGTGGCAAAAATGAAGGCTTCAAGCTGTTTCAGCACAACAAAACATTCCCTGAGCAATTTGATACCGTATCATTAAAGGATTATGTTCCGTTTGATTGCAAGTAAAGTGATATATTTAATCTGAAGACATTGATTATTAAGTATGTTTAACAGTAACTTGTAACCTTGGCTGGGAACCTTATAATGAGGTTCCCCCTGTAATAGTAAAAGAAGATAATGAAATACCGTGACCTTAGAGATTTCATCGCGCAGCTTGAAAAGCAAGGCGAACTAAAACGCATTACGATGGAAGTCGATCCTTACTTGGAAATGACTGAAATCGCAGATCGTACACTAAGAGCAGGGGGGCCAGCCTTACTATTCGAAAATCCTAAAGGCTATAACATGCCCGTTCTGTGTAACTTGTTTGGTACAACCAAGCGCGTTGCTATGGGAATGGGGCAAGAAGATATTAAAGCCTTACATGATGTGGGTAAGTTGCTCGCCTTCTTGAAAGAACCGGATCCTCCGAAGGGTTTTCGTGACTTAATGGACAAATTGCCGAAATTCAAGCAAGTGCTGAACATGCCAGCTAAACGCTTGAGTTCAGCGCCTTGCCAGGAAGAAATTTGGGCAGGTGATGATGTTGACCTGACTAAAATCCCAGTTATGCATTGCTGGCCGGAAGATGCTGCGCCGCTGATTACTTGGGGTCTAACGGTCACGAAAGGCCCTCATAAAGAACGCCAAAATTTAGGTATCTATCGCCAGCAAGTCCTTGGTAAAAATAAAGTTATTATGCGTTGGTTATCTCATCGCGGTGGTGCGCTGGATTTCCAAGAGTGGTGTCAGGCACATCCCGGTGAACGATTCCCAGTCGCTGTGGCGCTAGGTGCTGACCCCGCAACGATTTTAGGCGCAGTGACGCCGGTTCCTGATACGCTATCTGAATATGCTTTTGCTGGGTTACTCCGGGGCAATAAAACGGAAGTTGTAAAGTGTATTTCTAATGACTTAGAAGTTCCCGCTGGGGCTGAAATTATCCTTGAAGGGTATATTGAACCTGGCGAAATGGCACCAGAAGGTCCTTATGGCGACCACACGGGTTATTATAATGAGATTGATGATTTCCCGGTATTTACTGTGACTCATGTGACTCAACGTCGCGATGCGATTTATCACTCTACTTATACAGGTCGTCCTCCGGATGAACCTGCAGTATTAGGGGAAGCCCTGAACGAAGTTTTAGTGCCTATTTTGCAAAAGCAGTTCCCTGAAATTGTGGATTTCTATTTGCCACCAGAAGGTTGTTCCTACCGTCTGGCGGTTGTTACCATGAAAAAACAGTATGCAGGACACGCAAAAAGAGTAATGATGGGCGTCTGGTCTTACCTGCGCCAGTTCATGTACACTAAGTTCGTGATTGTTTGTGATGATGATATCAATGCTCGTGATTGGAAAGATGTTATTTGGGCCATCACAACACGTATGGATCCCGCTCGCGATACTGTCATGATGGAAAACACGCCGATTGATTATCTCGATTTTGCATCACCGATTTCTGGACTTGGTTCCAAAATGGGAATGGATGCGACCAATAAATGGCCGGGAGAAACCAACCGTGAGTGGGGACGCCCAATTGTCATGACGCAGAGTGTCAAATCCCGCGTAGATGATATCTGGGAACAGTTAAATATTATTGAAAAGTAAGAGGAAAATCATGGCAACTTTGAGCTGTAAAGTCACATCTGTTGAATCTATCACGGATACAGTTTATCGGGTTATTTTGTTGCCAGACGGACCTTTTCATTTTAAAGCGGGTCAATATCTTATGGTCGTTATGGATGAAAGAGACAAACGACCATTCTCTATGGCTTCTACACCTGAAAATAATCAATCTATCGAACTGCATATTGGCGCGTCAGAATTTAATTTGTATGCGATGGCGGTGATGGATCGTATTTTAGAACAGCAACGTATTGATATTGATATTCCTCACGGCAAAGCGTGGTTCCGCGAAAATAGCCAAAACCCGATGATCTTGATCGCAGGCGGAACTGGCTTCTCTTATACTCATTCTATTTTATTGGCTGCACTGGCTGAAAACCCTCAACGAGATATTACTTTCTATTGGGGCGGTCGCCAGTTGGAGCATTTGTATGATCTCGGTGAATTACAAGCTATTAGTGAGCGTTATCCTAACTTGAAAGTTGTCCCTGTTGTTGAGCAACCGGATGAAAATTGGCGTGGAAGAACGGGAACTGTTTTGAGTACCGTGCTAGAAGATTTCGGTGATTTGTCTGGGCATGATATTTATATTGCAGGGCGTTTTGAGATGGCGAAGATTGCGCGGGATAGGTTTTGTAATGAGAGGGGGGCAAAGTCCACCCAGTTGTTCGGCGATGCCTTCGACTTTCTATAACTCGTCATATTTCAAGTTGTAGGGGTGTTAGCTTCATAAAGCTCCCCTATCACATACTCCAGTATGCTAAAGATTGCCGCCTACCTGTGACCTGAACTATTTAAGGGATGTATGGAGTTGTATTTAAAATTCGAATTGATTTATTTTTCGATTTTGACTGAGCTGATTTTGCTGTTTGAAGATAAAAAAATCCCGCCCCTGACTAGGCGGGAACATTGCAAGATACGACAATGTAACGGCAAAATGAATTAGACTCTTTCGATAATTGTGGCGATGCCTTGCCCAAATCCAATACACATTGTAGCTAAACCAAACTGCTTATCATGTTGCTCTAACTGATTAAGTAACGCGGTTGTGATCCTTGCGCCAGAGCAGCCGAGAGGGTGCCCTAAAGCGATTGCTCCACCACTTAAATTCACTTTCTGATCCACTTGGCTTTCTGAAATTTGCAGACCTTTTAGGCAAGCAATAGACTGAGCCGCGAAAGCCTCATTAAGTTCAATAATATCAATATCATTCAACGTCAAACCTGCCCGCTTTAACGCTAACTCAGAGGCTGGAACTGGCCCAAAACCCATGATTGATGGATCGCAGCCAACCACGGCCATAGCGCTAATTTTTGCACGAGGTTTCAATCCATGCTGTTTAGCATAAGATCCACTGGCAAGCAGCATGGCTGAAGCACCATCAGACAGTGCTGATGAATTGCCTGCGGTCACAGTACCACTGACAGGGTCGAAAGCGGGTCTTAGTGCAGCGAGCCCTTCCAAAGTGGCATCAAAGCGGATGACTTCGTCATAGTTAATTGAAATAAGATTGCCATCAGCATCATGCCCTGCAATCGGAACGATTTCACGGCTAAATTTACCATTCTTGGTTGCCGCAGCCGCGCGTTGGTGAGATCTCAGTGCAAAAGCATCTTGCTCTTCTCGGCTGATTTTATACATTTTAGCAAGCATCTCAGCAGTTAAACCCATTGCTCCAGAGGCTTTTGCTACGCGTAATGTAAGCTTTGGATTGAAATCAATACCGTGAGTCATTGGAACATGCCCCATATGCTCAACACCGCCAATCAAAACGGAGTGTGCATCGCCCGTCATAATGAAACGGCTTGCATCATGAATGGCTTGCATTGAAGAGCCACAAAGGCGATTGACTGTAACGGCTGGCACGGTGTGCGGGATATCAGTTAACAGTGCCGCATTTTTGGCGATATTAAAACCTTGCTCTAAGGTTTGCTGAACACATCCCCAAATAATGTCATCCAACTCTTTCTTTTTCGCATTTGGATTGCGTTCAAAAATTGCATTCATCAGGTGTGCAGAGAGGTCTTCTGCTCTTACATGACGAAATACACCGCCTTTGGAACGGCCCATTGGTGTGCGTATACCATCAATAATGAAGACATTTTCCATAGGATTAACCTCTCGCAACTTTTTTAACATCAATAGCCACAACCGGTGGCTGCGGATAGTATCTGGCGTTAGTGGCCGCTTTTTCTTTTAATCCATTTGGAACCTGATAAAGCGGGCTTAAATGGGAGTGGGACTCCGCAGTTTTGACGTAAGACTGGCTACCGAGTGTGTCAAGATAGCAGAAAACACCTCCACGGAATGGTGGGAAGCCTAGTCCATAAACTAGCGCAATATCTGCATCTGAAGGGCTTTGAATAATACCTTCTTCAAGGCAGCGAACCACTTCGTTCACCATTGGTGCCATCATTCGAGCAATAATTTCATCTTTAGTAAAAGAACGCTTATTTTGGCGAATCGAACTTAATAATTCATCGGTTTTTGGGTCATCAATTTTCTTTGGTTTTCCTTTTTTATCTTTTTCATATTGATAAAAGCCTTTGCCATTTTTCTGACCAAAACGTTGTTGTTCAAACATAATATCGATGGCGTTTTTACCTACTTTTTGCATTCTTTGCGGGAAGCCTTGAGCCATGACTTGCTCTGCATGAAATGCGGTATCAATCCCGACAACATCAAGTAGATAAGCAGGCCCCATTGGCCAACCAAACTCTTTTTCCATGACTTTATCGATTTCTCTAAAATCGGCACCATCTTGAAGCAGCAAGTTAAAACCAGCGAAGTAAGGGAAAAGAACACGGTTAACGAAAAAGCCAGGGCAGTCATTTACAACAATAGGGGTTTTCCCCATTTTATTCGCGTAAGCAACCACTTTAGCGATGGTGGCATCACTGGTTTTTTCACCTCGAATAATTTCGACTAAAGGCATACGGTGAACAGGATTGAAAAAATGCATGCCACAGAAGTTTTCTGGGCGTTTAAGAGAATTTGCTAACTCGGTAATTGGAATGGTTGAAGTATTAGAAGCCAGTATAGTCTCTGATGTGATGAGTGATTCTACTTCAGACAGTACGGCAGCTTTAATTTTAGGATTTTCAACGACAGCTTCAACGATCACCTGAGAATTTTCAATACCAGCATAGGACAACGAAGGGTGAATAGCTGCTAGTGTTGTCGCCATCTTATCTGCAGTTATTTTTCCCCGTTCAAATTGACCATTAAGAAGCTTTTTCGCTTCATCAATACCTAAATCTAATGATTTTTCATTGATATCTTTCATTAGAACGGGAACGCCTTTGCTCGCAGATTGATAAGCAATGCCGCCACCCATAATACCCGCACCCAAAACAGCCGCATGTGTCGGAGCACCTGCGGAGCCTGCAATTTTTTTACTGGTAGATTTAACCTGTTGATCATTTAGGAAAACACTAACTAATGCACGAGCAACATCACTGTGAGCTAACGGGACAAACGCGGCAGTTTCATGTTTCAACGCTTCATCGCGGGTGCAGTTAGCGGCTTTTTCGATGGTATTGACGGCGCTCATTGGTGCAGGGTAGTGTTTCCCTGCAACTTGATAAACCATGCCTTTAGCAACATTAAAGCTCATTGCCTGCTCAAGTGCGCTAAGTTTTAACGGCTCAAGTTTTGGCTGTCGTGCTTGACGCCAATTTAGTGCACCAGAGATAGCTTGCTCGATGATTTGTAAGGCCGCTTGTGGTAATTTTTCAGTTTCGACAATCGCATCCACTAAACCGAGTTTAAGCGCTTGAGGCCCACTAACATCTTTACCTGCAGTGATAATTTCCAGAGCGCTATCAAGACCAATAAGCCGAGGTAAACGTACTGACCCGCCAAAGCCAGGCATAATCCCTAACTTAGTCTCAGGTAGGCCAATTCTGGCATCCGGTGACGCAATTCTAAAATCAGTAGCGAGTACACACTCACAGCCACCACCCAGCGCATAACCATTAATGGCACTAATCGTTGGGACGGGAAGGTCTTCAAGGCGATTAAAAATGCTGTTTGCATAGCCAAGCCAGTCACTGAGGGTTTCTTTGGATGCTTCGAATAGGGATAAAAATTCTTTGATGTCGGCGCCAACAATAAAAGCGGGTTTATCTGAGCGCAAAATAACGCCTTGTAAATCGCTTTGTTGTTCGAGTACTGCAATAGCTTCATCAAGTGAAGCGACGGTATGTGTATCCAATTTATTGATTGGTCCTGATGAGTTAAACACCAGTTCTGCAATACCTTTTTTCAACCATTGAATAGAGATTGTCTCACTTTGATAAAGCATGCTGTTCTCCTTTATGTGGCGGTCTTATCTGGTATGACCAGATGAAAATTAGTGTGACGATAATGTTAATTAAATGCAAATGGTTAATAACAAAACTGGAAGGCGGCTCACAGGAATTAAGGTAAATAACACAAGGTGAAAATGATATTTTCATTAATAATCAATGCATTAATTTTATCTTGTCATTGAGTGCATACACGTTATTAGCAGAACGTGATAAGCTTGATTTTTCTAACTAATACTGAAAGGTTGAACGAAATGGAAAAACTGGCTGGACTCTACGCAGAACATATTAAAACGTTACAAGAAACGACTCAGCAAGTTTTACAACGCAGTAAATTAGATGCCATCTTGATTCATTCGGGAGAGCCAATTCGCATTTTTCTCGATGATAGTGACTACCCATTTAAAGTAAATCCGCATTTCAAAGCTTGGGTTCCTGTGACGGATGTCCCTCACTCCTGGTTATTAGTCGACGGAGTGAATAAGCCGAAGTTATGGTTTTACTCACCCGTTGATTATTGGCATAGCGTTGAACCTTTACCAACTAGCTTCTGGACGAAAGAAGTTGAGCTTATTCATCTAAAAAATGCGGATGAAATTAAAGGCTTTTTAGCTAATTTACCGAAAGAGCATCTAGCTTATATTGGCTCCTCTGCAAACAAAGCTGAATCTCTAGGTATTTCGACACACAATATCAATCCAAAACCTGTACTCGATTATTATCATTATCACCGTTCATATAAGACAGATTATGAGCTGTACTGCATGCGTGAAGCCCAAAAAATGGCGGTGAATGGTCACTTATCAGCTTTCGAAGCTTTCCAAGCTGGGGCTAGTGAATTTGATATTAATATTAGCTATTTAGAAGCGACAGGGCATCGTGATACGAATGTACCTTACGGTAACATTGTGGCTTTAAATGAAAATGCAGCCGTGCTTCACTACACTAAATTACAGCAAACAGTTCCGAGTGAATTACGTAGTTTCTTGATTGATGCCGGTGCTGAGTACAATGGTTATGCCGCTGATATTACTCGTACTTATGCCGCTAAGAACAAAAGCGAATTTGCAGAATTAGTTGCGGATTTGAATACAGAACAACTCGCGCTGATCGCGTCTATTAAAGCTGGCGTACGTTATACCGATTATCATGTCGATATGCATCACCGTATTGCGAAATTACTCGCTAAACATGGAATCGTGAAAGGAATTAGCGAAGATGCGATGGTTGAAAATGGTCTAACAACACCATTTTTACCACACGGATTAGGCCATCCATTAGGTCTGCAAGTGCATGATGTGGCAGGTTTTATGCAGGATGAAGATGGTACTCATTTAGCTGCACCGAAAATGTATCCATTCTTACGCTGCACTCGTATTTTGGAACCAAGAATGGTGTTAACTATCGAGCCGGGTCTTTACTTTATTGAGTCTCTGCTTTCTACGTGGCGTACAGGGGAGTTCAGTCAGCACTTTAATTGGGATAAAATCGAGCACTTCAAACCTTATGGTGGTATTCGAATTGAAGATAATATTGTTATCCATCATAACCATATTGAAAATATGACTCGAGATTTGCATTTACCGTAATGAAAGCGTACTCAATTCCGGCAGAAACGATCTCTTTTTCGGAAGAGATCAAAAAAAGCCGTTTTATTACTTATATCGCTCATACCGAGGGTATTGAAGCTGCGAAAGATTATATTCAATCGATTAAAGCGCAATACCCCGATGCCCGGCATCATTGCTGGGCATTTGTGGCGGGGCGACCTGATGATTCTCAACAGTTAGGTTTTTCTGATGATGGAGAGCCTACGGGAACGGCAGGTAAACCCATTATGGCGCAGCTATTAGGTAGCAACTTAGGTGAGATCACTTGCGTTGTTGTGCGTTATTTTGGTGGAATAAAGCTAGGTACGGGTGGACTAGTCCGTGCTTATGGCAGTGGGGTTCAGCAGGCACTGAAGTTGCTCCCAACACAAACGAAAGTCCCTCAAAAAATCTTCAATGTGGTATGTGATTACTCACTTATCAATGGAGTTGAGCAATTATTAGCTCAGGTAAATGGTACTATATTGCTCAGTGATTATAATGAGTCTGTATCTTTGCAAATTTCTATTCCTGCTACTTGTGAGCAGGAGGTCAATGATAAATTACGTGATATCAGTCGTGGGGAAGTTACTCTCTTAGAACCGTCACAAGAGCAAACAGCATAGCAAGGAACCGGCCGAATGCATTTTCGCGCAATAACTCGTATTGTCGGGTTACTCGTCATTATCTTCTCTTTTACTATGGTCATACCTGGTATTGTCGCACTGATATATCGCGATGGTGCGGGACGAGCATTCAGTCAAACTTTTATAACAGCATTGCTGATTGGGCTTTTTTTATGGTTACCTACGCGAAATAGCCGACATGAATTAAAAGCAAAAGAAGGTTTTTTAATCGTTGTTCTGTTCTGGACGGTGCTAGGAAGTGTCGGGGCGCTGCCATTTATCTTCTCTGAAAAACCCAATTTATCTGTTACAGATGCCTTCTTTGAATCCTTTTCTGGGCTAACAACTACCGGTGCAACAACTCTGACGGGATTAGACTCTCTTCCGAAAGCGATTTTATTCTATCGGCAGATGCTGCAATGGCTTGGAGGGATGGGGATTATTGTACTCGCTGTCGCGATTTTGCCTCTCTTAGGTGTCGGGGGGATGCAGCTCTATCGGGCTGAGATGCCGGGGCCATTAAAAGATAACAAAATGCGTCCGCGAATTGCGGAAACGGCAAAAACCCTTTGGCTTATTTATGTATTGCTAACTATTGCGTGTGCGATTGCATTATGGATCGCCGGTATGGATGTGTTCGATGCGATATCACACAGTTTTTCAACCATCGCGATCGGTGGGTTTTCTACCCATGATGCCAGCATCGGCTACTTTAATAGTCCTGCCATTAATACCATTATTGGCGTCTTTCTAATTATCTCGGGTTGTAACTTTGGTTTGCACTTTGCGGTTCTAACGGGAAGAAGCCTTGGAATTTATTGGCGCGACCCTGAATTTAGAATGTTCATCAGTTTCCAGTTTGTTCTAGTCGTGATCTGTACCGCGGTGCTGATGTATCACTCCGTATATGCTGGCTTTGGACAAACGCTGGATCAAGCCTTTTTCCAAGTGGTCTCGATGGCGACTACCGCGGGCTTCACCACCGATAGTTTTTCTGGCTGGCCGCTGTTCTTACCAATGCTTCTATTATGTGCGGCGTTTGTCGGTGGATGCGCAGGGTCAACGGGAGGGGGATTAAAAGTTATTCGTATCCTTTTACTGTTCCTGCAAGGCTCACGAGAATTAAAGCGATTAGTACATCCTAATGCGGTCTATACCATTAAATTAGGGCAGCGGGCGCTGCCTGAAAGGATCATTGAAGCTGTCTGGGGGTTCTTCTCTGCTTATGCTTTAGTTTTCGTGGTTAGCTTGTTGCTTTTAATCGCCACTGGGGTGGATGAGTTTTCTGCATTCTCAGCGATTGCAACAACGTTGAATAACTTAGGTCCTGGCTTAGGTACTGTTGCTGATAACTTCACAACAATGAATCCTGCAGGTAAATGGATTTTAGTTGTCACGATGCTGTTTGGTCGTTTGGAAGTGTTTACTTTATTAGTGTTACTGACCCCAACTTT
This sequence comes from Providencia sp. PROV202, assembly GCF_028479565.1. Classification (NCBI taxonomy): domain Bacteria; kingdom Pseudomonadati; phylum Pseudomonadota; class Gammaproteobacteria; order Enterobacterales; family Morganellaceae; genus Providencia; species Providencia sp. PROV202. Next base: position 126,672 of record NZ_JAMPNV010000017.1, read on the forward strand.
CTGGCGTGAGTAATATAACTGCGTCGCTAACGTATATAGATAGTAACGATTAGGAAGAAAAATGAGTTATCTACTTTTGCACTCAAGCACCGATGGGCAAACCAAAAAAATCATACTTAAAATGGCAGATCAATTACGTCGCGCTGGGCGTGAGTGTGATATTCGTGATTTGAATTCAGATAAAAGCTTTAACTTATCTGCTTACGAAAAGGTGCTAGTGGGAGCTTCTATTCGTTATGGACATTTCAATAAGCAGTTAGTGCGTTTTGCCACAACCCATCAAAATCAACTTAATTCGATGAAGACGGGATTCTTTGCCGTTAACCTTACAGCAAGAAAAGAAGGTAAGAATACTGTTGAGACGAATGCCTATACTCGTAAGTTCTTAGAGAAGTGTCCATGGCAACCGACCGTGAAGTCTGTTTTTGCAGGTGCGCTGTTTTATCCCCGCTATAAATGGTTTGATAGAGTGATGATCAGACTGATTATGAAAATGACAGACGGGCCAACCGACCCAAATACAGAAATTGAATACACTAATTGGAATGATGTCGCTGAGTTCGCAACGAGATTTGATAATATCTAGGCTTATTTTTAAACAAATCGTGGTTGATTTATACGATTTGTTTAAAAAGAAAACGGTCGAATAAAAATATTCAAAAAACAC